>NZ_WNJX01000020.1:0-35878 GCF_010892375.1 Granulicatella sp. zg-84
GTCAATAATTTTTTTGTATAATAATCCATGAGAAATACCTCCTTGTTTAATTGTGGTGATTTAATCATACAGGTATTTCTCTTTTTTTGTCCACTTTTATATACAAAATCGTGTTGGTGGATTATTCCCACCAACACGATTTATTATAGAGCCTCTTTTTTTATCTACTTTTATATACAAAATCGTGTTGATGGAAGCAATCTATCAACACGATTTATTATAGAGCCTTTATTGTAGAGCCAAAATGAGATTATTAGAATGTACTACATCTATATTTGACGACATTAAAGATATACTGTTACAATATTATCAATATAAAGACGGTAAGTATACTTATCAGCATGCCTTTAACTCAATGTTGATATATTGGTATACTTGAAAGGAGATAGAAGATGACAAGTTTTAAAGCAATTCAAGTTGAGCAAACAGAAAATGGGGTTGTAGCAAGTGTAAAACAAATAACACAAGATGCATTATCAAATGGAGAAGTAGAAATTAAAGTGGCATATAGTTCGCTAAATTACAAAGATATGCTAGCATGTCAAACGAATGGTGGTGTTATTAGGCACTATCCAATGATTCCAGGAATTGATTTTAGTGGAATTGTTGTAAAATCAGAATCAGAGGAATTTGCAGCTGGAGATAAGGTTTTTGCAACAGGATTTGATATAGGTATGACACATACAGGAGGTCTTTCTGAATATGTGCGTGTTCCGGATAAATGGTTGATGCATCTTCCTCAAAATTTATCTTTGGAAGACATCATGGTATATGGAACAGCTGGATTAACAGCGGCTTTATGTGTAGCAGCACTTGAAAGAAATGGTTTATCGGTAACTAATCAACCGAATATTCTTGTCACAGGAGCAAGTGGTGGGGTAGGAAGCATTGCTGTAAGTATTTTATCTAAAATGGGATTTAAGCACATAACAGCATTGGTACGCAAATCTTATCAAGAATCTGTTGTAAAAGAATTAGGTGCAGCAAATGTGTTGTATCCGGAAAATATTGATATAGGTCATAAAAAATTAGCTAGAGAACAGTTTCATTTTGTAATTGATACAGTAGGGGGAGATGTACTTAGCCAGCTGTTTCCACAGGTCTATTATAATGGATGCCTTGCTTTGTGTGGGAATGCGGGAGGTGTCCATATTAAGACCAATGTATTACCGTTTATTTTAAGAGGTATAGCCGTTGTTGGTATAGATTCTGTTCAATGTTCTATGAAAAAAAGACAATATGTTTGGGAAAAACTTTCAAATGAATGGTATGTCCTTCCGTCACTTCGTGTTCAAGAAGTGTCTTTAGAAAATAGTTTATCCGTGATAGAAGAGATAAAAAATGGACAACATACAGGACGTACAGTTGTTCGTATGTCATCGTGATAACCCAAGCTATCGTATATACCTAGATGAGTGAAAAGTGTTTAATATTTTCTTAGAGTGAGAATGTTTATGACGACAAATAAATGTCTTTTTGTAGTTATACCCGATGTGCTGATAACAAGAATTTCTCTAGAATACTGACATTTTTATAACTAGATATAATAAAAAGCTGAGGAAATCCTTGTTGATTTTCTCAGCTTTTTTGTTTTAATTAACGAGTTTTGTGCCGACCTTTTCTACAGTTTCTGCAATATTGCGGCAATGGTCAGAAATACGTTCTAGATTACTTAATAAATCCATAACGAAGATACCGGATTCTGCAGTTGATGTCCCTTTGTTCATACGGCGAATATGTTTGTCACGAATATCGACTTTTAATTGATCGACTTCACGTTCAATGGCAATGATGCGTTCAATACTTTTTGTGCTTGCAGTTGAGACAGCATCTATGGAGCATCTGAAACCTTCTAAAACAATAGTATAGACATAATCAAGTTCTCTTGAAACATCTTCTCCTAAATGTAAGCCTTTATCTAATAACTCATCTGCGTATTCAGCAATGTTCTCGGCATGGTCAGATACACGTTCAACATCATGAACAGCAGAAAATAAGTAGTCAATTTTTGATAAATCTTTATCAGATACATTATTTTGTTTGGATAATTCAACAAGATATGAAATGATTTCTTTTTCATACAAGTTTACTTCTTTTTCATAACGCAAAGCATTTTGAATAGCTTTTTTGTCATTTTCTTTGATTGCCTTGATAGCATGTGTCATTGTTTTTTCCGCTTTTAATGACATTAAAACAAATTCGTATAATACATTATTTAATGCAATAGCAGGTGTTTGTAATAAATAATTGTCTAGATAAGTGTAGTTATGTGCTTCTTCTTGTTCTTTTTCTTCTTCGGTAACTGGTAGAATCCAGTAAGATAATTTTACGAGATAGTTAGCAAATGGGAATAGAACAATGACATTAATAATATTAAATAATGAATGTGCATTGGCAATTTGTCTAGGTACATTGCCTGGATCGAGAGGTTCTACGATACTCGATAATAAACCAGTTAAGAATAACACAAAGTAAATTGTTCCAATAATATTAAAACATAAATGAATAATAGCAACACGTTTTCCTTTTCGTGATGTACTTAATGAACTAATAAGGGCAGTTGTACAAGTCCCAATATTATCTCCAAAAATAATATATAATGCTGTAATAAAAGGGACAACACCATTAGATGCTAATGCAATTAAAATACCAATGGTTGCTGCTGAACTTTGTAAGGCTAGTGTCATTAAAAAACCAAGACCAATACCTAAAATGGCATTATCACCATAATTCACAATTAACTCTTTAAACACAGGTGAGTGTTTTAATGGCTCTAATGTCGATGATAGCATTGTCATTCCAATAAATAACATCCCAAAACCAACTAAAATACTGGAAGAGTCTTTGATAATACTTCTTTTAGCTGTAGCTCCTAACAGCATTCCAGCACCAATAACAAGAGGTGCCCATTTTGATAAGTTTAACGTTACTAATTGGGCTGTAATAGTTGTTCCAATATTTGCACCAAAGATGATACCGACAGCTTGTTGTAGAGTCATTAAACCAGCGTTTACGAACCCTACAACCATGACTGATGTAGCAGAGGAGCTTTGAATGACCATTGTCACAAAAGCTCCGACTAAGACAGCCATGAAACGATTTCGTGTCAGTGATTGAATAATACCTTTTAATTTATTTCCTGCAACTTTTTGTAACCCATCTGCCATCATTTTCATGCCGTATAAAAATAAGCATAATCCAGCAATAGCACCTAGTATCATATCTAGTGTCATAGTATTCTCCTAATAAAAGTAATGTTAGCTTTATTTTACAACAAAAAATTTTTTTATCTACTTAAAAAATGATGAGAAAAAAGAGTAGAAAAGCATTCTTTTCTACTCTAAAAAGACTGATTAGATTGCCCATTCTCCATTTCTGAAAATTGGGACACGGCTACCGTCTTCACGAATACCGTCAATATCCATATATTCAGATCCAATCATGAAATCAACGTGTGTTGTTGAAATATTTAAGCCTGCTTCTTTTAATTCAGCTTGTGTCATTTGAACACCGCCTTCTAGACTTGAAGGATAGGCAGAGCCAATAGCAAGATGATTTGATGCATTTTCATCGAATAATGTATTGAAGAATGTTAAACCAGACATAGAGATAGGTGTTTTATGTGCGACAAGTGCAACTTCGCCTAAACTACGTGCACCTTGTTGTTCAATTAGTTGTTTGATAGTATCTTCACCTTTTTCAGCAGTAACATCTGTGATTTGACCGTCTTTAAATGTGAATTTCATACCCTCAATAACAACACCTGCATAGCTTAACGGTTTTGTACTAGAAACATAACCGTCAGCACGGCGATAGTCTGGAGCTGTAAAAATTTCCTCTGTTGGCATATTTGCAATGAAAACTTCACCTTGTGCATTTGTACTACCAGCAGATTCCCAAATGTGATGTTTTGGTAAGCCAAGTGTTAAATCTGTTCCAGGAGCTGTGTAGTGCAAAGCATCAAATTGTTCTTTGTTTAATATTGCAGCTTTTTCATTTAATAATGCTTCGTGTTTTGTCCAAGAGCTAATTGGATCTTCGTCATAAATTCGATTCATTTTAAAAATAGCATCCCATAGAGCATCTACTTGCTCTTCTTCTGTTTCTAAATGAGGGAAAATCATTTTTGCCCATGCAGGACTAGAGGCAGCACCTAATGTCCAACTAATTTTATTTGATTGTGTAGCAATACGTTGTTCGTTTAATGCAATATTTAATGCTTCTTGACGTTTAGCAATACGTAATGTATCGACACCTTCAAAAGCATTAGGTGCAGATGAACGAATGACTAATCTACTTGCTTTTTTATTTAAAAAGTGAGTAGATTCTTGTTTCACATAATCCGGAATCGTTGTTAAATCACTTTCAGGCAAGTGAATAAGTGTTTCTTTAGAAACAATATCATCAACCCATTGAACAGATACTTCACTTGCACCATATTCATAAGCTGTTTTGACTAATAAACGAGCAAAATGTGCTTGTTCTACATCAACTGTTAAACGAACAGTATGTCCTTTTTGTACATTTATTCCTTTTTTAATCAATAAATGTGCATATTTTTCTAACAATATATCAAAATTTTCTAATGCCATATTTTACTCCTAACTATTTGTTTTCAAAAGAAGTGATAAGTTGTTTTGAGAAGTTTTTTAAGTTTTCAATATCATCTTCTTCGGCATTTAACTCTATTTTTACACTTTCAGCACCTTTTAAAGCACCTGTTTTACCGAATTGTTCTTCAAATAAGATAACAGCTTGGCAATAATGATCATAATAAGTATCCCCAGAACCAAAGACACCAAAGACTTTTCCGGATAAATCTTCTTCGGCTAATTCTTCATACAAATCAACGATTTCATCTGGTAATTCACCGTCACCATAAGTGTAAGAACCAACAAGACATAAATCATATTTTTGGAAGTCGCTTGCGCTTGCTTGAGAACACTCTACAACATCTACTTGAGCACCTAATGCTTCAAGAGATTCTGCTACAATATCTGCACACTCTTCTGTACTCCCTGTTAAACTTGCAAAAACAACTAAAGCTGAAACCATTCGTTTTCCTCCAATAAATGTAATAATTTTCTTTAGTATAACATAATATAGGACTAAAGACTGTGTTTTTAGTTCTCTACATTAACTATAATGATAACATAAATAAGAAGAGGAGGGAAGATAATGGATATTTTGCTTTTAACGAGTGGATTTATAGGAATTTTAATCATTATTTTTAGTAGATATGCTCTCTTTGGTGGATTGATGACGATTGTATCTTTTTTGACCTATTTTACACTTTTAGGTACAGGTCAGTGGGTATATCTCATTTTGTTATTATTTGGATTATCTTTAATTGCATTAGAATTTATTGTGCCGAGTTTTGGTATCATTGGTGTTACAGGAACAATTATGACAGGAATGGGATTGTTTATGTCTAGTGCCTCTCCAATGCGAACGCTGCTTAATTTTTCTATTGCTTTATTGATAACCGTTGTATTGGCAATGTTACTGATTAAAATAGGTTATAAAACAAGATTGGGTAGAGGACTTGTTTTAGTTGATCGACTATCTGATTCAGGTGGATTTAAATCGTATCAAGATGATTATCAACGCTATTTGCACCAAATTGGAAAGACAACAACAAGTTTAAGACCAGTTGGTAGAGCAATGTTTGATGGAGAAGAAGTGGAGGTGTTATCAACTGGAGAGATGATTGATGCATCGAAAACAGTTGTAGTATACAAAGTAGAAGGTAATAAAGTATTTGTAAGATTAAAATAAGGAGGTATATATATGGAAATTGAACAATTTTTACCATTGATTATTATTGTTGCTGTATTTGTTGTGGCACTATCTATTTTCTTAACATTTGTGCCATTAGGGTTATGGGTAACAGCACATTTTTCAGGTGTTAAAGTGAGCGTGATGACACTTGTAGGAATGCGTTTAAGACGAGTAGCACCACATCGTATTATTCAACCGATGATTAAAGCAACAAAAGCAGGTTTAAATATTAGTATTGATAAATTAGAGGCTCACTATTTAGCAGGTGGGGATGTCAATATGGTTATTGACGCATTGATTGCAGCACAACGTGCGAATATTGATTTAGAATTTGAACAAGCAGCAGCGATTGATTTAGCAGGTCGTAATGTGTTTGAAGCTGTTCAAGTAAGTGTAAATCCGAAAGTCATTGAAACACCTGTTATTGCAGGGGTTGCAATGAATGGGATTGAAGTTAGAGCAAAAGCAAAAGTGACTGTTCGTGCAAATATTGAGCGTTTAGTCGGAGGTGCGGGAGAAGAAACCATTATCGCACGTGTTGGAGAAGGTATTGTCACGACTGTTGGTAGTGCGGCACATCATTCTATTGTTTTGGAAAATCCAGATTCTATTTCACAAACGATTTTAAGAAAAGGGCTTGATTCAGGAACAGCTTTTGAAATCTTATCCATTGATATAGCCGATGTTGATGTGGGTAGAAATATAGGAGCGAAATTACAAGCAGAACAAGCTGAAGCCGATAAAAAAATTGCTCAAGCAAAAGCAGAGGAGCGTCGTTCTTTAGCGATTGCACAAGAACAAGAAATGTTAGCAGAAGTGCAACGTATGAAAGCGAAAGTAGTCGAAGCAGAATCTCTTGTACCGCAGGCACTTGCTGAAGCACTCAGAACAGGTAAATTAGGTGTCATGGATTACTATAAAATGAATAATGTCATTGCTGATACACAGATGCGTCAAACTATTGCAGGCGACAAAGGAGATAAAACAGCCGATATTATTCATGAATAGGAGTGATGAATATGCTTAATTTTTTCTTGCTCCTAGTAGGTGCTATGATTTTAGGTTCTCTTACTTCCCCAGATAAGAAAAAAAGAGGTAGACATGTAAAACGTCAAGACTGGGAAGTAACACATAAAATTACCAATCAACTCAAAAAAACATATCGTGAGTTAAATGAAGAATTTCAAAAAACAAAAGTCGTTGTTCATCAACCAAATCAAACTATTTTACAAGAGGATGTTGAAGATGAAGAATCTTATGAAACAGAATTGACAACACCGATGAGTATGGAAGTTGATGATGGAGAAGTTTATACAGATAGAGAGTGGGAAGTTCTTTCTCATACGGAGGTGTCTACACCAAAACCTGTGAAAAAGAAAGCTTTAACACCCTTACAAAAAGCGTTGATTTACACAGAAATTTTAGGGAAGCCTAAAGGATTAGATGATTAAACGAGGGGGTTAGCCTCCTCGTTTTTATGAATATGGGAGGGTAAAAATGATTATTCATTTACAATCTTTTTCTACTTGCAAAGGAGCTAGAGCAAGAGTTTACCAAAATGGGTATCGTTGTGGTACCTTTCAACAAAAAAATGGAGATTATCTTACTGTTGAGAAGATTGATACAAAAAAAGAAGTAAGATTAGAAATAGACTATTTTTATCAACATCCATTGATATTTTTAGTGATATGGTTATTTTGTATTGTCTTGAGTATTTTGTTTCAGGATATAGTTATTCTCCCTGTTAAAACCGTACAGTTTACCTTTCTTCCACATCAGACAGATGTGTCGGAGTTAGTATACAATGATTCTTTACACAAAGTAACAGGTGTGAATGTTAAAGAGGTTTCACAAAAATATTTTTATAAAAAACGTTATATTTGTTTTGTTATAGGTATTGTTTTGATAATTCTTTTCTTAGGTTGTTTGTTCTGGAAATTTTGAAAATAAAACGGTTTGAAAACTTGTTGTATCAATGTTTTTATGAAAAAACAATACACTATATTGAGTGTTAAGGGGGTTCTGGCACAATATATAGTGTTTTTGTCTTGCAAAGGTGGGTTGGTATTGCTATAATGTTCAAAGTGAACAACTAAGGTGGTGAGGATATGAAAGTTGTATATATGTCTATGACAGGACAAACAAAAAAATTTGTAAAAAAGCTTGAAATGGATAGTTTAGAAATTACAATGAGTAATGCTTTTCAAGAAATTTATGAACCTTATGTTGTCGTTGCACCAACGTATGAAATTGAAGCAACGAGTATTTTAAATGATTTTATTGAAACAGGAAATAATCAAGCGTATTTGAAAGGTATTGCAGGTGGTGGAAACCGTAACTTCAATACACTATTTTGTTTTACAGCAAAAGATTTGGCAGAACAATATCAAGTGCCGATATTACATATGTTTGAGTTTCAAGGATCAAATTATGATGTGGAATATTTTAAGGAAAAGGTGAGAGAACTTGGAGAATCCTAAAGTTGTATCAAAAATGCAAGAAGTAACGTACTTCAAACTGAATAATGAATTAAATCGTCCAGTAGACGGTAAAATTCCAATGCACAAAGATAAAGAAGCAGCAAGAGCTTATTTCCTAGAGCATGTTAATCCAAATACAGTATTCTTTTATACATTGGACGAAAAATTAGATTATTTAATGGATAATGATTATTTAGAACGTGAATTTTTGGAAAAATATGACCGTCAATTTGTGAAAGAATTGATGTCTATTACATACGCTAAAAAATTCCGTTTTAAATCATTTATGTCTGCCTTTAAGTTTTATACACAATATGCATTAAAGACGAATGATGGAAAACGTTACTTAGAACGTTATGAAGATCGTATTGTTTTTTGTGCGTTGTATTTAGCAAATGGAGATGAAGCTTTGGCGACACAATTAGCTTCAGAAATGATTCATCAACGTTATCAACCAGCAACACCAACATTTTTAAATGCAGGACGTAAAAGACGTGGAGAGTTAGTATCATGCTTTTTAATTCAAGTGACAGATGATATGAATAGTATTGGACGTGCTATCAATAGTGCTTTACAGTTATCACGTATTGGTGGTGGTGTTGGAGTTTCTTTAAGTAATATACGTGCGGCAGGAGATCCAATTAAAAAAATTGAGAATGCATCAAGTGGTATTGTTCCTGTTATGAAACTATTAGAAGATAGTTTTAGCTATTCTAATCAATTAGGACAAAGAAATGGTGCGGGAGCTGTTTATTTAAATGTTTTCCATCCAGATATTGTATCTTTCTTATCTACAAAAAAAGAGAATGCAGATGAAAAAATTCGTGTGAAAACATTGTCTTTAGGTCTTGTTGTTCCTGATAAGTTTTATGAATTAGCAGCTAAAGATAGTACAATGTATTTATTTAGTCCTTATGATGTTGAACGTGAGTATGGTGTTCCATTCTCTTATGTGGATATTACAAAAGAATATGATAATTTAGTCAATAATCCAAATATTAAAAAATCAAAAATTCAAGCACGTGAATTAGAAAATGAGATTAGTAAACTTCAACAAGAATCAGGTTATCCATATATTGTTAATATTGACACAGCTAATCGTTCTAATCCAATTGATGGTAAAATTATTATGAGTAATCTATGTTCAGAGATTTTACAAGTTCAACGTCACTCTGTTATCAATGATGCTCAAGAGTTTGAAGTTTTAGGAACAGATATTAGTTGTAATTTAGGGTCAACAAATATTCCGAACTTGATGCAATCACCAGATTTTGGTAAATCAGTGGAAGCTATGGTACGTGCATTAACATTTGTTACAGATGCATCAAATATTGTTGCCGTTCCAACAGTACAAAATGGAAATGCCAAAGCACATACGATTGGTTTAGGTGGTATGGGATTACACACTTTATTTGCATTAAATAAAATGGAATATGGTAGCCCAGAGTCAGTTGAATTTACAGATGTTTATTTCATGTTATTGAATTACTATACATTGTTAGCCAGTCATAAAATTGCAAAAGAACGTGGCATCAGTTTTGATGGATTTGAAAAGTCAAAATATTACACTGGTGAGTATTTTGATGTGTATACAAAAGAAGATTACACATTCCAATTTGATAAAGTAGCTGCTTTATTTGAAAATATTCACGTGCCAACTGCACAGGATTGGGAACAATTAAAAGCAGATATCCATGAAGGTGGATTGTATCATCAAAATCGTTTAGCGATTGCTCCAACTGGTTCTATTAGTTATGTAAATGAAACATCTGCAAGTTTACATCCAATTACACGTTTAATTGAAGAACGTCAAGAGAAAAAAACAGGTAAAACATATTATCCAGCACCTTATTTATCAAATGATACATTACCATTTTATAAATCGGCGTATGATATTGATATGAGAAAAGTCATTGATGTGTATGCTGCGGCACAAAAACATATTGATCAAGGTATGAGCTTAACCTTATTTATGCGTTCAGATATTCCAGAAGGAATGTATGAATGGAAAAAAGGTCGTACAAGTAAAATGACAACAAGAGATTTAAATATTTTACGTAATTATGCATGGAAAAAAGGGATTAAATCCATTTATTATGTCCGTACATTTACAGAGAATAGTGAAGAAATCGGAAGTAATGCATGTGAAAGTTGTACAATTTAATAGTGTTAGTCGTGTTGGTTTTTAACCAACACGACTTTTGGTGAAAAAGGAGATTATCATGAATATTCTAATCATTGTTACAGGTGGCATCGCAGCGTATAAATCTCTTGATTTAGTTAGTCAGTTGATGAAAAAAGGTTATCGTGTAAGAGTTGTGATGACGAAAAATGCTCAAAAGTTTGTGACACCATTATCGTTTCAGGTGTTAACAAAACATGAAGTATATATAGATACATTTGATGAGGTTGATGCAAGTAGTATTCAACATATTGATTTAGGAAAATGGGCAGATAAAGTCATTGTTGCACCAGCAACAGCAAATATAATCGCAAAATTGGCTAATGGTATCGCAGATGATTTAGCATCTTCTTTATTGTTGGCTGTAACACCTTTGTCGAAAGTGTATGTGGTTCCTGCGATGAATACAAATATGTACGAGCATCCAATCACACAAAAAAATCGACAAAAACTATCTGAATTAGGGATGTCAGTGTTAGAAGCAGACACGGGAGTATTAGCTTGTGGAGATGTTGGGAAAGGGAAATTTCCAAAAGTAGAACGTATTATCGAAGAGATATTCACGTCTATTGACAAAAATGTGTTAATAACAGCGGGGCCGACAAAAGAATTTATTGATCCTTTTAGATGTATTACCAATCCGTCTAGTGGTAAAATGGGCGTTGCTTTGGCAAGAGAGTTTGCTAAAGTAGGTGCGAATGTTACATTAGTAACGAGTGTTCCTATTTTAGAACATATCCCCAATATAACAGTTGTACCGATTGTGAGTACACAAGATATGTATGAAGCAGTTGTGTCACGTTTTGAGCAACAAGATATTATTATAAAAGCGGCGGCAGTGTCAGACTATACGCCAATAGAAGTATTTGATAAAAAAGTGAAAAAACAAGACGGAAACATAACAATAACCTTCAAACGTACACCTGATATTTTAAAATATATAGGCACACATAAAAAATCACATCAAATAGTTGTTGGATTTGCCGCTGAAACACATGATTTAATACAATATGCGTCAGAAAAAATCGACAAAAAACATTTAGATATGATTGTTGCCAATGATATTTCTAAAGCCGGAATTGGTTTTGGTTCTGATGATAATGAAGTGTATTTGATTGATGCGGATAAACATGTCGAAAAAATAGAAAAGGTAAGTAAAATTGAGATTGCCAAAAAAATCGTACAACGATTATTAAGTATGTCTAGCTTATAATGAAAAAGGTTTAAAATCGAGAGGGATTTTAAACCTTTTTTATTAGTTGAACAGTGGGTATAGTTTTTTAGTGGATTTTATCATTTCAAAAACAGTCTATTTCCTATATAATAGAGGGAGATAAGGAGGCGAGTTATGCAAGAATTTGAAAAAAAACAGTTAACCTTGTGGGATAAAGCACAAGAGTTTGATAAAATCATCCATTATATTGATTTGTTAAAAGAGCCAACTTATGAACATTTAGGAAAGAAAGTATCCGCTTTGAATAATGTTAGACGATACTATGAAGCCATTGATTTACTGGAAACGATAAAAGAAGATGGGAAAAATGATGGCACATGGTATTATCGTTATGGATATGCGTTAATTTGTTTAGAACAATATCAAAAGGCAGAAGAATATTTACGACAAGCTGTTGCCTTGAATGATAAAGACGGGGACGCATGGTACTTGTTAAGTGTCCTTTATGAATATTATTTACCCAATGAAGAAAAATTAAGTGAAGTGGTTGAAACATTACAAACGGTGTCGTATTTATCCGAAGATTTATTGCCCCGAGAATTTTTACAAAATCAACAATTTAATCGAGAATATGTATTATTTGCCAAAACAGATGTACCAAATAAAGACCATATTATAAACGACTATCAAAAGTTTATTCAAGCTTTAGAAAAAGTTGTCAAATATCATCATCAAATCCCAAAATTAGTGATTAGTTTAGCAAAATCCATTTTACAGAAGATTGATGAACAGATTGAATTAGATTTAGAAAATAGTTTAGAAAGTGAATTATCATATATTTTATCTTGGTTTGGTGTAGATGAGATGATATATGAGCGGAGTTTATATATTTTTACATATACTCTGTTTTTTGGAAAAGAAGAACACGCATCTCCAGAGAATTTGTTAACGATTTTGACGGCAAGTGATGAAGAAAACTATCAATTTATTATTGATTTCATTGATTTATTACCAGCTGAAGAACAAGAGGTTCATGCAGAATGGAAAGTAGGTGCATACATACATTTAGGTGAGTATGGACAAGCGATAAATGTTTTAGAACAGTATCGTGAGGATAATAAGAGAAATAGTCAGTGGCATTATACCTATGGCTTTTGTTTAATGCATTTTTCAGAATATGAAAAAGCTAAAGAATATTTACTTTTAGCTGTTGAGTATGATTATACAAATGAACAAGCATGGCGATTACTTGAACATGTCTTTTTAGAAGGCTTAGATGATTTGACAAATGCGAATTGGGCAAGAGAACAAAGAGAAAAGTATTGTATTGATGATGAAAAGGGAGAGTATTAGTATGAACTTAAAAGAATTAGTAGGTAGACAAGCAGCAAATTATGTAAAAGATGGTATGATTGTTGGGTTAGGAACAGGTTCCACAGCATATTATTTTGTAGATGAAATAGGACAGCGTGTTCAAAAAGGTTTAAATATTATTGGTGTTACGACATCTATGGCAACAAAAAAACAAGCAGAAGAGTTAGGTATTCCTTTAAAAAGTGTCGATGAAGTACCATATATTGATGTGACGGTTGATGGAGCTGATGAAGTAAATCATCAGTTGAATGGTATTAAAGGTGGCGGTGGAGCATTATTATTTGAGAAAATAGTAGCACGTCACTCCAAAAAAATTGTGTGGGTAGTAGATAAGTCTAAAGTGGTAGATACACTTGGGAAATTCCCGCTTCCCGTTGAGGTTGTCAAATATGGTTCTACTTGTCTTTTAAACTATTTTACAGAAAAAGGCTACTCTCCTGTTTTACGCCAAAAAGATAATGCTGTCTTTGTAACAGACGATGGCAATTATATTATCGACTTGCATTTAGACAAAATTGAAGATGAATATGCACTTGCGAAAGAGTTAGATAGTTTAACAGGTGTTGTTGAACATGGATTATTTTTAGATATGACATCGGTCGCATTGGTTGGGACGGAAAATGGTGTGGAGGAAAAATATCATGTTTAGAATGGTTGATTTAATCGAGAAAAAAAGAGATGGTTTTACCTTGACTAATCAAGAAATTGAATGGATGATTGATGGTTTTACAAAAGGGGAGATTCCGGATTATCAAATGAGTGCAATGGCTATGGCGATTTTGTTTCAAGGGATGACTCACGAAGAATTAGGTGTTTTGACGCTATCAATGGCAAAATCGGGAGATCAATTTGATTTAAGTGCTATCCATGGAATAAAAGTTGATAAGCATTCAACAGGTGGCGTTGGAGATACAACAACATTGGTTTTAGCACCATTAGTAGCTAGTTTAGGTATTCCTGTGGCAAAAATGAGTGGTCGTGGGTTAGGGCATACTGGTGGTACGATTGATAAATTAGAGGCGATACCCGGTTTTAAAGTAGAGGTGTCTGAACAAGATTTTATAGATTTAGTGAATAAAAATAAAGTAGCGATTGCTGGACAAAGTGGTAATTTGACACCAGCAGATAAAAAGTTGTATGCTCTACGTGATGTGACAGGTACAGTACAATCTATTCCGTTAATTGCAAGTTCGATTATGAGTAAAAAAATTGCATCTGGAGCAGATGCGATTGTTCTTGATGTGAAAACTGGTGCAGGAGCATTTATGAAAACTGTTGAAGATGCTCAAGCTCTTGCAACTGAGATGGTGGCCATTGGGAATCAAGTTGGACGTCGTACAATGGCTGTTATTTCAGATATGAGTCAACCATTAGGAGTTGCGATTGGGAATGCCAATGAAGTGATTGAGGCAATCAATACGCTAAAAGGGAACGGGCCTAAAGATTTAGTCGAATTGTGTTTAGTGTTAGGCTCCCAAATGGTTTATTTAGCAAATGGTGCTTCTAGTTTAGAAGAAGCAAGACAAAAATTAGAAGAAAATTTACAAAACGGCAAAGCATTGGAAGTATTCAAAACATTTATTGCTTCTCAAGGTGGAGATGCCAGCGTGGTTGATGATACAAGTAAATTACCGCATGCTTTATATGACATTGATGTAGTAGCAGATAAGAATGGTTATGTGACCTCTATTGTGGCAGATGATTTAGGTGTTGCAGCTATGATGTTGGGTGCCGGACGTGCCACAAAAGAAAGTCAAATTGATTTAGCGGTAGGTATTTCAGTTTTGAAAAAAGTAGGCGATAAAGTTGTGACTGGTGAACCGTTCGTTCGAATACACTCTAATCAAGAACATGTAGAAGATGTTATGTCAAAAGTAAAAGAAGCCTATACAATCGGTGATGAAAAAATATATCAACCGTTAATTTACAAAGTGATAACAAGTAAGTGAGGATAACTATGGCAAATCAAGTAGAGCCACTGAAAATAGGCATATTAGGTGGAACATTTAATCCTATTCATGTGGGGCATTTGATGATGGCAGAGCAAGTAAGAGATTTTTTTTCGTTGGATAGATTTCTATTTATGCCAAGTGCAACACCTCCACATAAAAAAGAGAAAAAAACAATTGATAGCGTTCATCGTCAAGAAATGGTACGTTTAGCGATACAAAATCATCCTTGTTTTGATTTAGAAACTTATGAAATTGAAAATGGTGGTGTAAATTATACATATAATACAATACAAGCATTAAAAGAAAAATATCCAAATGCTATATTTTATTTTGTGATAGGTGCTGATATGGTTGAAGATTTACCAAATTGGTATCGTATTGACGATTTGGTACAAGAGGTTCACTTTATAGGTATCAATAGAGTAAGTGCGTCTTTAGAAACACCGTATCCAATTTCTATTTTGAAATTACCTCTTATTGAGATTAGCTCAACAATGATTCGAAAACATGTGAACATGAAAAAGTCTATTACATACTATGTGCCTGAATCTGTTGAAAACTATATTATGAAACATAAATTATATGTAGAAAACGAGGGATTTATGCATGTTGAATGAACAAAAAAGACAAAGCATTTTAGAGGTATTAGAAACACAAATATCAAAAAAACGATACGAACATGTTTTAAGAGTAGAGAAAAAAGCGATTGAATTGGCTACCGCATACAATGTTGATGTTGAGAAATGTCAGTATGCAGCATTACTACATGATTACGCTAAAGAATGGAGTATGGAACAATATCAAGTGATATTAAATAAATATGCATTAGATATGACCATGTTAGATTACGGAAGTGAAATTTTACATGGACCTGTGGCTGCGATGATTGCTAACGAACAGTTTCACATAAAAGATAAAGATATTTTAGATGCTATTTTTTACCATACGATTGGGCATGATGTCATGAGTGATGTTGCTAAAGTTTTGTTTGTTGCAGATTATATTGAGGATGGACGAACATTTCATGGTGTTGTAGAAGCACGTGTGTTAGCAAGACAAAGTTTAGACAGTGCCATTGTGTATAAGCTACAACAAACTATTATGTTTTTGGCACAAAAGAAAGTACCTATTTTTCCAGATACGATAAAAGCGTATAATACATGGATAAGTAAATTTTAAGGAGAAAAAAGATTGAAATATACAAGTGAACAAATATTAGAAAAAGTAATTTTAATAACTGATGATAAATTAGCACAGGATACTGTAGCATTAGACGTAAGAGGACTGACACCTATTGCTGATTTTTTTGTAATTACACAAGGTAAAAATGAAAAACATGTTGACGCCATTGTCCAAGCTGTTTTAGAAGAAGCGCATAAACAAGGTATGGATGTGAAAAATATTGAAGGACGAGATACAGGGAAGTGGACATTAATTGATTTAAATGATGTGATTGTACATGTCTTTTATCCAAGTGAGCGTGAGCATTATCAATTAGAAAAATTATGGCATGATGCTCCTTTATATGATATTGCTAAATGGGTAAACTAAGTATGGCATATAATAAATTTGCTGCTGTCTATGATAAACTAATGGATAAAAGTATGTACCAACAATGGTTTGATTATGTCAACCTTATTGGGAAACCCACTGATACCATATTGGAATTAGCTTGTGGAACAGGAGATTTAGCTGTATTGCTTTGTAAAACGTACAATGTGTATGCAAGTGACCTTTCAGAAGATATGCTTGCCTTAGCTAGTCAAAAAGTAGCGAGTATTCCTTTGTTTCAAATGGATATGTGCCAGATTGATGTGAATAGAACATTTCGTATCATTACTTGTTTTGCAGATTCGCTTTGCTATTTAAAAGATGAAAAATCTGTTAAAAGAGCTTTTCAAGAAGCATATCGTGTATTAGAAGTAGGTGGATACTATTTGTTTGATGTACATTCAACTTGGCAAATGGAAGAAGGGTATCGTGATTATGTGTACCAATATTGTGATGAAGATACGGTCTTTTTGTGGCAATCCTTTCCAGGAGAGTTTCCATATAGTGTAGAGCATGATATAACGTGTTGTCAAAAAATATATGATAATGAATGGTATGAACGTTTTGATGAGTTCCATAAAGAAAGAACATACCCATTAGATAGTTATATAGCATGGCTAAAAGAGGCAGGATTTCATACGATACACGTAACAGCAAACTTTGGGCAATCAAATATAACAGAAACAACACCAAGATGGTTTTTCTGTTGTGAAAAAAAGTAGGCATGAGATGAAAAAACTAAGAAAATATGTAATGAGATTTATCTTGGTTGTTTTTTTATTAACAGTTATTATGAATATTTATGTGATATACAAAGGCAATACAAAAATTGTTGATAATCAAACAGCACAAGAATTTAAAGCGGATGCTATTGTTGTATTAGGTGCAGGGTTGCAAGACGGAGAACCCGGTTCTATTTTGCAAGACAGATTAAATACAGCTATTGAGCTATATAAAAAAGGTAAAACAAAAAAAATCATTATGAGTGGTGACCATAGTAGTGACTTCTATAATGAAGTATCTGCAATGAAATTATATGCGATGCAAAAAGGTGTGCCATCACAAGACATTTATTTAGATCATTATGGATTAAATACGTATGATAGTATGTACCGTGCTAAATACATATTTGGAGTCAAAAGTCTGATTGTTGTCACACAAAAATATCATTTATATCGTGCTTTACACATTGCAGAAAATTTAAATCTTGATGTAAAAGGTGTTGCATCATCTTTAGAATGGTTTAATAGTAAACTTGAACAAGAAGTACGAGAGTATTTTGCTCGCGTAAAATCTATGTATAGTTTAATGATGCAAGAAAAATCAGAATTTATAACACCTGTCGTTGATTTAAATGGAAGTGGCGACGATACAAATGAACAAATAAATAACTTTAAATAAAGAACGAATCGGAATAGATTCGTTTTTTATTTAAAACTATTTTACAATAAAATGAAAACGTGATATATTTATATAAACCGGTTTACTTTTGATTAAAACAACAAAAAGGAGTCTTTATATGATAACACGTCAAACGTTAAAAAAAGCAATATATGTTTTTTCAGCGTCTATGACTCTTTGTGCTGTGTTAGCTTATCACACAACACAAGTAGAGGGTGTAGAAACATTGCAAGCGGCACCAGTAACACAAGATAATTTATTGAAAAATGGTGATTTTTCAGAAACTATCTCAAATAATATGTGGACAGGAGGAACAGGTGCAAAAGATTGGAATGTTTGGGTAGATAGTAAATATAAAAATGTAACGTATACAATCGGGGTTGAAAATAATCATTTAAAAATTTCAAGTACAGATGAGTTTCGTGTTGCTGTTTATCAAGAAGTATCTATTGATCCAACTAAAAAATATCAATTAAGTTTTAAAGTGAAAACGACAAATAAAACAGGTGTTGCTAGAGCGCGTATTCAAGCAGGCACAGGTGATAGCAAGGTACTTACTGTTTCTGAAAACACATCAGGTACAACAGATTGGAAAGATGTGACAGTTGATTTTATGCCACCGGCAAATGTTGATAAAGCTAAAGTAGAATTATTTTATGAACCAGGTACCGGAGAAGTTTTATTCTCAAATCTTGCGTTTAAAGAAGTTGTACCAGAAAAAGTAGTAGACACACCAGCAACATTAGAAGAAAAAGTATCAGTACCATTAAATAAAAAATATTTATTTAATGTAAAAGATTATCGTTATGTAACAGATAATGCGTCAGTTGTAGATGTTATAAATGGATTATTGATACCAAAACAAGAAGGAACTGCAAATATTAAAGTGTATCAAGACAATACTCTTTTAAAAACAATTCCTGCAACCGTTTCACCTAGTGTAGAAGATGATTATACGAAACGATTACAAGAATGGAATGATATTATTGCAGGAAATCAATTTTATGATCCAAGTAACGAACAAATGAAAGCGCTAAATGATGAGTTGGAAAAAAACGTTGAAAAAAGCATTGCTGATTTGTCGACAGAACCGAATCGTACGTTTTTATGGGCAAAACATGGTGATTATACAAAATCAGCTAATTTAACGGCGACTTATCGTAAACTTGAAGAAATGGCAAAACAAATTACGAATCCACATTCTAAATATTATCAAGATGGGCATCTAGTTCGTATTGTCAAAGAATCTTTAGATTGGCTAGATAAACATGTTTATAATGAGTCAAAAAGTATTGTCGGCAACTGGTGGGACTATGAAATTGGGACACCAAGAGCTATCAATAATACTCTTTCATTGATGAATGACTATTTTAGTGATGAGGAAATAAGACATTATACAGATGTGATTGAAAAATTTGTTCCAGATTCTAATTATTTTAGAAAAACAACAAATAATCCGTTTGAAGCTTTGGGTGGAAATCTTGTTGATATGGGTCGTGTAAAAATTATTGCAGGTCTGTTAAGAAAAGATGATGCTGAAATTAGCAGTACGAGTAAATCAATAGAAAAAGTATTCAGAATTGTAACAAGTGGCGAAGGCTTTTATCCAGATGGTTCTTACATTGATCATACCAATGTTGCTTATACAGGAGCATATGGAAGTGTGTTGATTGATGGATTATCACAATTATTGCCAATTATTCAAAAAACGAAGTCACCATTACCAACAGATAAAATGACAACGATGTATCAATGGATTGATCGTTCATTTGTGCCACTTATTGTGCATGGCGAGTTAATGGATTTGAGTAGAGGACGCTCTATTAGTCGTGAGAAAAGCAACGATCATGCTGCTGCAGTAGAAGTATTAAGAGGTATTCAACGTATTGCGAATATGTCTGATGAACCGACACGTAAACGTTTAGAAACAACGATTAAATCATTTGTTGTATCAGATACGTTTTATGATGTATTCCAGAATTTGAAAACATATCGTGATATCTCTTTGATGAATACTTTATTAAATCGTGCAGATGTTCCAACTGTTAAACCAGATAATGCTCTACATGCTTTTAACGCAATGGACAAAGTAGCGATGTATAATGCGGATAAAGATTTTGGTTTAGGTTTGTCTATGTTCTCAAGTCGTACGAAAAATTATGAGGGTATGAACAAAGAGAATCGTAAAGGGTGGTATTCAGGAGATGGAATGTTGTATTTATATAACAATGATTTAAGCCATTATAGTAATGACTATTGGGCAACAGTCAATCCGTATAGATTACCGGGAACAACAGAGTTAACAACAGCTCGTGACAATGATTCAGGTCAAGTAGTATTGCCATCGGCTTTTGTTGGTACAAGTAAATTAGACGAACAAAATGGTACGTCTGCTATGGACTTTACAAATTGGAACAATGTACTACAAGTTCATAAAGGATGGTTCATGTTAAAAGATAAGATAGTTGCTTTGGGTAGCCAAATTAAAAATCAATCAACTGATGAAGTTATTACGACTATCGAACAAAGAAAAGTAGATGCTAAAGTACCATACAAAGTGTATGTGAACGATAAAGAAGAAGCTTTGACTGATGATGAAAAAGAATATAAAGAAACAGAAACCGTCTTTTTAGAATCAAGTGATACAAATCGTAATATTGGCTATGTCTTCTTCAAAAAAGCAGACTTGATAATGTCTCAAGCGTTACGTAAAGGAAAATGGAAAGATATCAATGATGCGCAATCAGATGAAGAAAAAGAAAATACATTTATCACAATGTATCAAAAACATGTCAAAGATAATGATGAATATGCGTACATGATTGTTCCAAATGTAGATCGTGACACATTTAAAAAACTTGTAGATGCAATGAAAAATAGTGTTTTACAAAATGATGACACTTTACAAGTTGTGTATGATCCAACACAAAATGTATGGGGAATTATTAAGTACGATGATGAACCATCTACGATTGATGGAAAATTCCAAGTATTAAAACGTGGTATTTATACCATTAAAAAAGAAGATTCAGATTATGCTGTTTCTTATTTAAATCCAGAAAAACAAGAAACAGATAAAAAAGAAAATGTGTTTAAAGTATTAGAAACAGATACGGAAAAACCAGAAGAGTCAAAACCAACACCTGATATGACGACAACGACATCTATGACTTTACCAATAACGACACAAACTAGAAAACATGTATCACTAGGTGTACCATACGTTTTAGAAAAACATGCAGATAATCGTTTATTTAGCGTTGTGTTTAAAGAACGCGTAGATGCTGATATGCTTCATGTCGAAAAAGTAGAGAATCCTGTTATTGCAGAAAAATTAAAACCAAAACATGCAATGGTTTATGATATTTACTTAACAAAAAATGGACAAAAAGTAGAGATTAAAGATAATCGTATTGTGGCTATTGAATTATACAAAAACGAAAAAAATCCTGTGTTATATCATGTATTATCTAATGGTCAATTAGAAAAAATAGAAGCAAAAGTTGAGAATGGTAAACTTGTTTTTGAAACAAATCATTTTAGTCATTTTGTTTTAGCTGTAGATGCAGGCGTATCAAAATCATTGCCATATACAGGTACACAAGAAACGCATATCTTTACATATGTAGGTGTTTTATTTGGAGGAATGGCAATATTCGCATATAATAAAAGAAAAAGCGAATAAATGGTAAAGGAAATTTTTCATGTTTGACACATATTTTTCTCATCTTATGAAAACAGATACAATTAAAACAGCTAAAGCCTTATTAGGTATGGATTTGTTTTTAAATGGTAGAAAACTTGGAAGAATCGTTGAAACAGAAGCCTATTTAGGCACCATAGACAGTGCGTGTCATAGTTTTAATGGTAGACGTACACCCAAAAATGAAGCAATGTATTTAGCTTATGGACATTGGTATGTGTATCATATACATCAATACGATATGCTAAACCTAGTGACAAAAAAAGAAAATATTGCAGAAGCTGTTCTCATTCGTGCTATTGAAGTATCAGAGGGGATTATTGCTAATGGTCCAGGAAAACTGACAAGATATGCACACATTACGAGAGATTTTAATGGGAAATTACTCGACAAATATTCTTTAACCGTAAAATATGGTGCTACACCAAAACGTATTCAAGCACGTGCGAGAATCGGCATCACTTGTCAAGATGAATGGCGTGATAAATTTCTGTGTTTTTATGTTGCTGGTAGTCCTCATGTGTCGAAGATGAAGAAAAAAGACATACAAGTAGATAATGATGTATGGATGTAAAACGATTTTTTGTTAAGTTATGGCATTAAATCGTTGCAAGTAAAAAAGTCACACAACTTTTCACTGTGAAAAGTTGTGTGACTTTCTTTTTTATAGATTTATATTGTTATATTATACAAGATGACGATAATCTTGTGCTAATGTTGTGATTGCTTCAAAATCTTGTTTTGCAGCTAGTTTATTAAATTCTCCACCTATGCCAATAGCATCTACACCTGCGTTCAGCCAATCAGTAGCGTTTTGCAAATTAACACCACCAGTAACCATAATTGATACTTGTGGAATTGGAGCTTTAATGGCGGAAACATAGGATGGTGAAATGGCATTTCCAGGGAATAATTTAATGATTTCACAACCGCTTTCAAGTGCTGTTGTAATTTCTGTTAGTGTAAAGCATCCAGGAATATATAAAACATTATATAAATGACACATTAAAGCTGTTTCTTGATGAAATGATGGGGATACGATGTAACGAGCACCGGATAAAATGGCTAATCGTGCAGTGGTTGCATCTAATACTGTACCTGCACCAATGATAACGTCCGTGTCATGTTTGTATGTTTGATTTAATACTTTGATAATATCACTTGCTTCAGGGTTTGTATAAGCCACTTCAATGGCTTTAATACCACCTTTAATGCATGCATTAGAAGCATTTATACCTTCAGCTGAGTTTTCTCCACGAATAACAGCAACAAGTTTTTGTTGTTTTAATTGAATAACTGTATCAGATTTACTCATAATGTTTCCCCTAACGTATAATATCTTTGTGTGTTACTAAAATTTTTTCAATATCTGAAACGGATTTAGTCATGTTATCTCCATAAATGGTACATTTTAAACTTGCACTGGCGGCACCAAAATTTAAAGTATCTACTAGATTAGATTCCGTCACAAGTTTATAAATAGCACCTGAAACAAAAGCATCTCCGCTTCCGATACGGTCTAAAATAGTTGTTTTCATCGGTGTAGATTCTACAAATGTATCGCCCAATGCGTAGGCTTTGTAGATATGTTGTCCGTTTTCGTCAGTGGAACGTTGTGTATGAAAAATTGTTTTGAACTGGTAAATCTCTTTTAATTGTTGCATACGATCTTGTAACTGTGCGATACTAGCATTTTCTCTATCGAACATTGTTAAATCTTTTTCATTCATCATTAGTGGTTCAATACCAAAACAATAGTCGGCGTATTTTGCAAAAGTAGAGAATATTTTTTTAGCGTCTAATATACTAATAAGTTTTGTACGTAAATTTAAATCAATAGATATGGTAATACCTCTTTTTTTTGCTTCTTTTAAAATGAATAAAAGCGTTGTTCGAACGTTTTCGCCAAGAGCAATGGTAATACCACTAAAATGGAAGTGGGACACATCTTGAAGAAGAGTGTCTATATCCAGTATATCTGGTTTGATGTCGCAAATACTTGTATGTTTACGATCATAAAAGACTTCGGTTTGTCTGCAACCAAATCCTGTTTCTGTGTAATATGTACCGATGCGATCGCCAATATGACAAATGGCACTTGTGTCAATGGAACGTGTTTTCAAAAAATCTAAAAATCGATTTCCTAAATCATGTTTAGGAAGTGCAGTTAATACTTTAGTAGGAAGACCTAGATATTGTAGATTGCATGCCACGTTAATTTCTGAGCCACCATAATATAAAGTAGAAAGAGTACCATTTGATACACTTTGATAATCTATTGGTGTAATTCGAATGAGAGGTTCACCAAAAAATAGAACTTTTGTCATAGAAAAGACCTCTTTATTTTTCAAGAATTGTTTTTAAATAATCAGCAATTGCTTTATCTTGGCAATTTGCAAAGAAATATTCTTGGAATTTTTCTCCAGAAATTGTTTCTTTTAAAAATTCTTGATCGATTGTTTTTAGAATAGTTAATAAGTCAGTATGTGTGATTTCTTTTAATTCATTTAAAATACGTGCATTGCGTTGTTCAGGAATAGCACGTTCTTTAGGATAACCACCGCCTGATGTTTCTGCGAATAAACGTTCAAATATCAATTTAAGATTTAATTCAGCTCCCCAACCAAAGCCTTTTGCATAAGGAATAGACAGAGCGTTTCCTCCATTGATTTGTGAGAATAAATATGCGTCTGTTGGTTCAGAAGCAAATCCACACACAACACCAGGGAAACTGTTTAAAGCTAACATAGCACCTACACCTGTTCCGCAACCTGTTACAACGAAATCTGCTGCTTTACTATTTAATAAAATAGCTGCTAATAGACCGTTTTGAACGTATGTTAATTGACTTTCTCCTTCTTTTCCGTACATACCATAATTATAAAGCTCATATCCGTGTTTTGTTGTTGTTTCTTTTAACGCATCGTAAATAATGCTGTTTTTACTTGCTTGACTATTTTCATTAATTAAAGCTACTTTCATGTTTTCTTTCCTTTCGTATTTTATTCTGGCTGTTTTCCGATATAGGCTAAAATCCCACCGTCAACGTATAAAATGTGACCATTGACAAAATTACTTGCATCACTAGCTAGAAAAACAGCAGGTCCCATTAAATCTTGTGTTTCCCCCCAACGTGCAGCAGGTGTTTTAGCGATAATAAATTGATCAAATGGATGACGAGAACCATCAGCTTGGCGTTCTCTTAATGGTGCTGTTTGTGGAGTGGCAATGTAACCAGGTCCGATACCATTACATTGAATATTTGCATGACCATACTCAGATGCAATATTTTTTGTTAACATTTTTAAACCACCTTTTGCAGCAGCATAAGCACTAACTGTTTCACGACCTAACTCACTCATCATTGAGCAAATGTTAATAATTTTTCCATGTCCTTTTTTAATCATAGAAGGGATAACATTTTTAGCCAAAATAAATGGTGCGTTTAAGTCAATGTCAATTACTTTACGAAATTCTTCAGCGCTCATATCACACATTGGTATACGTCTGATAATACCGGCGTTATTTACCAAAATATCAATAATGCCCACTTCTTGTTCAATTTTTTGTATCATGTGAGATACTCCGTCTTCATCTGTTACATCACAAACATATCCATGTGCAGTAATGCCTTCTTCTTTATAAGCAGCAGTACCTTTGTCCACAAGTTCTTGCGTAATATCGTTAAACACAATGGTTGCTCCTGCTTGTGCGTAGGCTTTTGCAATGGCGAATCCAATACCGTACGAAGCTCCTGTAATAAGAGCGATTTTTCCTTCTAATGAAAATTGTTGTATAGAAAATGTATTACAAGTCATATCATTATCTTCCTTTCATCAATTTTTTATGGTAAGTTTATTATAGATAGGTAAACCGGTTTTGTCAATGTGATAGAGCATTTATCATGTAATGGAGTTGTATATAAAAGATTTTTTAATTATTTTATTTAGTTTTTATATGAAATGGGTGTGATATTGAAAGAATAATTTTGTTATAAAAAATGTAATCGCTAACTTTTTTTATTAAAAAGTATTGACAATAGTAAATCAATCCACTAAAATAACCTATATAAGTAAACCGGTAAACTAAAAACAGAAAGGAGATCCAATGGTAAAAATTATAATGACAGGGCATGGACACTATGCAACTGGTATTTTAAGTTCATTACATTTGATTGCAGGGGTACAAGAAAACGTTGCAACCATTGATTTTGTAGAAGGTATGTCCAGTGAAGATGTCAAAGTAGCATTAAAAAATGCGATTGAAGGGGCAGATGATATTTTAGTTCTTTGTGATTTATTAGGAGGAACACCATTTAATGTCGCTTCACAAATAATGTGTGAATATCCAGAAAAAACAATAAATGTTTTAACAGGATTGAATTTAGCGATGATTATGGAAGCTGTTTTTGCACGTACAGAGGGTACTTTTGATGAGATTGTTTCTAAAGTTCTTTTAGCAGCACACACCGGTATTGTCGATGCGAAAACATTATTTAATACATCAGATGATACAGAAATTGAAGACGGGATCTAAAAGAGGAAATGGTAATGATAAAAAAAATGACACTGGAACCACTTCAAAATCCTAGTAGATTTTTAAGTGTAGATCTTTTAACAAAAGAAGAAATAAAAAAAGCAATAGACCATGTTGTAGAACAGCTACTTATAAACATAGAATATTTCAAGGAAGATTTTCCAACACCTGCTACAAAAGATAATTGCTATCCTATTATGGATAATACAGAATGGACAAATGGTTTTTGGACAGGCCAATTATGGTTGGCTTATGAATATAATAAAAATAATGTGTTTTATGATGTTGCACATAAAAATATGCTATCGTTTTTAAATCGTGTTAATCAACAGATTGAATTAGACCATCATGATTTAGGTTTCCTATATACACCGTCGTGTATGAGTGAATATAAATTAACCGGAGATTTACAAGCAAAAGAAGCATCATTAAAAGCAGCTGATAAACTGATTGAACGTTATCAAGAAAAAGACGGCTTTATACAAGCGTGGGGTGAACTTGGTAAAAAAGAGCATTATCGTTTAATTATTGACTGTTTATTAAATATTCAACTACTATTTTTTGCTTATGAAGAAACAGGGAATGAACGTTATTACGATATTGCAAAAAATCATTTTTATACTTCTGTTAATCATGTTATTAGAGATGATGCCTCATCATTCCATACATTTTATTTTGATCCAGAAACGCATACACCATTAAAAGGTGTTACACGACAAGGATATAGTGATGATTCTTGTTGGGCGAGAGGTCAGTCTTGGGGAGTTTACGGCATTCCGTTAACGTATCGTTTCTTAAAAGATGAGCAATGTTTCGATACATTTAAGAGCGTTACAAACTACTTCTTAAATCGTTTGCCGCAAGATTTTGTATCTTATTGGGACTTGATTTTTTCAGATGGTAGCGGACATGCAAGAGATTCTTCAGCAACAGCAATTAGTGTTTGTGGTATACATGAAATGTTGAAGTATTTACCTGAAGTAGATAGTGATAAACAATATTACAAATATGCAATGCATGCGATGTTACGTTCGTTAATTGAGAATTATGCAAATAAAGACATTTCTTCTGGAGGAGCAACATTGCTTCATGGTGTTTATTCTTGGCATTCTGGAAAAGGTGTTGATGAAGGAAACATTTGGGGAGATTACTATTATTTAGAAGCACTGATGCGTTTTTATAAAGACTGGGATGTCTATTGGTAGGAGGAAAAGAATATGGCACCAAATATTGTAATGACTAGAGTAGATGAACGTTTAATTCATGGACAAGGTCAATTATGGGTAAAATCACTAGGATGTAATACAGTGATTGTAGCAAATGATGAAACAAGTGAAGATAAAATACAACAAACATTGATGAAAACGGTTATTCCGGAATCTGTAGCAATGCGTTTTTTCTCACTTCAAAAAGTGATTGATGTAATACACAAAGCAAATCCTGCCCAAACAATTTTTATTGTTGTAAAAAGTTTGGAAGATTTACTTACTTTAGTACAAGGAGGTGTACCAATTACAGAAGCGAATATCGGAAATATTCATAATGCAAACGGAAAAGAGCAAGTAACACGTTCTATTTTCTTAGGTGCAAAAGACAAAGAAGCGATTAAAGAATTAAGTCAAAAATATCATGTCAAATTTAATACGCAAACAACACCTAGTGGAAATGACGGAGCAGCCGTTGTAGATATTTTAAACTATATTTAAGAAGCAAAGGAAGGGAAGTCTTATGACAATCAGTATATTTCAAGCCGTTTTAATCGGTTTATGGACAGCATTTTGTTTTAGTGGGATGCTTCTTGGAATCTATACAAATAGATGTATTATTTTATCATTTGGTGTAGGTATTATTTTAGGAGATGTTCCAACTGCTCTTGCAATGGGGGCTATTGGTGAATTAGCATATATGGGATTTGGTGTCGGTGCCGGAGGTACAGTACCACCTAATCCAATCGGTCCTGGTGTATTTGGTACATTGATGGCCATTACAAGTGCCGGTAAAGTAACACCAGAAGCAGCGCTTGCTTTATCAACACCAATCGCTGTGGCAATTCAATTTTTACAAACTTTCGCTTATACAATTCGTGCGGGTGCACCAGAAACAGCAATGAAACATTTAAAAAATCGTAATATTAAAGCATTTAGATGGACAATCAATGCAACGGTTTGGTTATTTGCTCTTATCGGTTTCTCATTAGGTTGCGTTGGTGCATTATCAATGGATACATTGTTACATTTAGTTGATTATATTCCACCTGTTTTATTATCAGGATTAACAGTTGCAGGTAAAATGCTTCCTGCTATTGGGTTTGCAATGATTTTATCAGTTATGGCTAAAAAAGAATTGATTCCATTTGTTTTATTAGGATATGTATGTGCTGCATACTTAAAAATTCCAACAATCGGTATTGCAATCGTCGGAACAATTTTCGCTTTAATTGAATTTTATCATCGCCCAGAAAAAGTGGTTGTGAAGGAGGAAGAAAAAGATGACTGGATATAATAAATTAGAGAAAAAAGATTATGTAAAAACATCTTTAAGAGCATTTTACTGTCAAAACGGATTTAATTACAGCAATTATCAAGGTTTAGGTTATGCGAATGTTTTATATCCTGCTTTGAAAAAATATTATGGTGACGATCAAGACGGTTTATACAAAGCTCTTGAAGAAAACTGTGAATTTTATAATACTAACCCTCATTTCTTACCATTTGTAACAAGTTTACATTTAGTTATGTTAGAAAAAAATAGACCAGTTGAAGAAACACGTAATATTAAAATGGCGCTAATGGGGCCTTTAGCAGGTATTGGAGATTCTTTATCTCAATTCTGTTTAGCTCCTCTATTTTCAACAATTGCTGCATCTTTTGCAACAGATGGATTGATTCTTGGACCAATTGTTTTCTTCGTCGCAATGAACCTTATTTTAACAACAATTAAATTATCAACTGGTTTATATGGTTATAAATTAGGAACAAAAATTATTGATAAATTAAGTGAACAAATGGGAACTATTTCAAAAATTGCTAATATCATTGGTGTAACAGTTATTTCTGGATTAGTTGCAACGTCTGTTAAAATTATGGTACCAATAACATTTGCTGCTGGTGAAGTGAATAAACAAGCAAATCAAAGTATTGTAAGTATTCAAGGTATGTTGGATAAAGTGGCACCAGCATTATTACCAGCTCTATTTACGGTTTTAGTTTACTATTTAATCAAAAAGAAAAAATGGACAACTTATAAACTTGTTATTTTAACAGTTATTATCGGTATTATCGGAAGCTGGTTACATATTTTATCATAAAAATGTCGGTTTATCGTGTTAGTCATGTGACTAACACGATAAATTGTCTAGTGTAAAAATGAAACTGAATAACTATTCAGTTTCTATTTTTGTTATAGGAGAAGTCATGGAAGTAGAAATAAAAAAATATTTTGCAACATTTGATAAAGAGTATTGTCGAACATATATTCAAACAGTTTGTGCAGATGAATATAAGCAAGTTAAAAGAAGAATAGATAGATTATTAGATAATCGTTTTATTTTTGATAGAACGTGGGATATGGAACCTTGTCTAGTTGAGCATCAGCTAATAAATATGGATTGGACGACTGTATATCACGATGATCCAGAATGGGCGTATATGTTAAATCGACACGAGTATTTATTAGATTTTCTTGTTGGATATTTAGTTGAGGAAAATCCTCTTTATATTGAGAAATTAAAATGGTATATTTTCCACTGGATAAATCATGTGACCGACTTCTTCCCAAACAGTGTAACAACGAGAACACTTGATACGGGTATTCGTTGTTTTTCTTGGTTAAAAATTATTTTGTTTTTAATAGAGTGGGAACTATTAGATGAGCGTGAATTAACGATTTTGTGTCAATCGCTACAAAAACAAATTGACTTTTTAATGACATACTATCGTGAAAAGTATACATTAAGTAACTGGGGTGTTTTACAAACGACTGCTATTATTGCTTGTTATCATTTTTTAGCAGATAAGCTAGAGATTGATGATGCGTATTTATTTGCAATAAAAGAGTTAGAAAAACAATTATGCACACAAGTTTTAGAAGATGGTACACAATTTGAGCAGTCTATTTTATATCATGTGGAAGTATATAAAGCGATATTTGAGTTAGTTGTTTTAGTTCCAGAAATGAAAGAGAGTATTGCTGCTATATTATCTAAAATGGCTCATTATATTCGTATGATGACGACATCAAGTGGGAAAACAGTAGCTTTTGGGGATAGCGATGAGCATGATACAGCAGATTTATTACATGCTAGTGCTATTCTGTTAGAAGATTCGCAATTATTAGATAATCATGCACATTTAGAAATATATGGTGTAATGTTATTTGGTAAAAAAGGAATTGACTTGTTTAAAATATTAAAAGAAAACAATGTAGAAAATACAAGAGAGTCTGCTTTTTATAAAAACTCGGGACATGTTTGTATTAAAGAACAAGATAGTTATCTTTTCTTTAAAAATGGTCCAATAGGAAGTGCACATTCTCATAGTGATCAAAATAGTTTTTGTTTATATGTAGATAATTGTCCAATTTTTGTTGATTCTGGTCGATACACATATAAAGAAGAGGAAAGACGATATGACTTAAAAAGTGCATATAGTCACTCAACTTGTTTAGTTGATGGTATATCTCCAGATAATGTTGTAGGTTCTTGGGAATATGATGACTATCCTCAAACTTTGTATTGCGATTATCGTCATGAAGAGGCGTATCATTACATAGAGGGAGCATATCTTTCTCATCGTCATCATCATTTATGTGTACATAAGCGACATATTGTTGCTATAGGTAATAGTGCGTGGTTTGTGATTGATGAGGTGATTTGTGAAGGGGAGCATGGATTGAGCACACAGTTTATTTTAGATGATACAGCTGTTTTTCAACATAACACTGTGAATACATTAAATATTATGAGTAAGGTACCTTTTACAGTAGAACCTGCGATTATATCTAAACAATATAATACTATTGTGGATACGAAAAAATTAGTGAAGCACCAACCATTTACAAATCAGATAATTGATTATACTTTATTTGCTAAAGATACTGTATCTATTAGGAAAAAAGACGTTTATCAAAGTGACGGTACTTTATTAGAAAACGGACTTGCATTTGAAATAAAAGACAACAATAAGCATCTTCTTCTTATTTTAGTTGTTGAAGAAATTTATAAGGGAGAAAAATTAATCGTTGTTGATGATGTGAAAGTAAAAGGAAAGTGTAGTATTTATGATAAAAAAACAAATAAATTACATCGTCTGAAATAATAAGGAGTAAAAAGTCGTGAATATGGCATTATACGTAACATTTTTCTCATTAAAATCACGCTATTTAGCTATTTTTATAGGATAAATATGTTATAATATGAAGTGTTTTTAGAGGAGGAAATGTTTTGATGAAAAAACTTACCATTAAAGATATTGCAGAAATGGCACAAACGTCAAAAACAACAGTCTCTTTCTATTTAAATGGTAAATATGAGAAAATGTCACAAGAAACTAGGGGGAAAATTGAGCAAGTTATTCAAGAAACGAATTATAAACCCAGTATTGTGGCACGGAGTTTAAATTCAAAAACGACGAAGTTGATTGGCGTATTGATTGGTGATATTACAAATAGTTTTTCAAATCAAATAGTAAAAGGTATTGAGGATATTGCAAGTCAAAATGGATATCAAGTCATCATCGGCAATAGTGATTATAATCAAGAAAATGAAGATAGCTATATAGAAAGCATGCTCTTATTAGGTGTGGATGGATTTATTATTCAACCGACTTCTACGTTTAGAAAATATTCACGTATTATTGAAGAGAAAAAGAAAAAAATGGTATTCTTTGATAGTCAATTATATGAGCATAGAACAAGTTGGGTAAAGACAAATAATTATGATGCTGTTTATGATGCGATTCAAACTTGTGTAACGAAAGGTTACGAAAATTTTGTGATTATTACTGCCGATACTAGTCGTATTAGCACACGTATTGAACGTGCAACAGGATTTATTGATGCGTTAAACGATGTCAATATTGGACATGATATACTGATTATTGAAGATAAGCAAACGGTTTTAGAAAACATTCGTGAATTTTTAAAAGAAATTTTTACAAGAGAGAAACGTACACTTGTATTTGTACCGAATTGTTGGGCTTTACCGCTCGTATTTACTGTGATGAAAGAGTTAGATTATGATACATCTCGAATCGGACTGATTGGATTTGATAATACGGAATGGACAGATTTATCATCTCCACGTGTAACGACGATTGTTCAGCCAGCTTTTGAGGAAGGTCAGCAAGCAACAAAAATTTTAATTGATCAAATAGAAGGTAAATATCAAGAAGAAAAGCAACAAGTTTTAGACTGTGTTATTCATTGGAAAGAGTCTACAATTTAGTGGTATAAAAGAATGAATTGAAGAGTCTAAAAGAAGTATATAATTGAATTATATGAAAAATAAGCGTATGATACTCATGTAAAACATAAATGGAGGTTTACCATGAAAAAAAGGATAATGCTTGTAGGTACACTTATGTTATTGGGTGCTTGTAATCAGCAACCACCAAAACCTATGACAGCAGTTGAAGTGATTGAAAAACAAGAAGCAGCGGCTAAAGAAATAAAAAGTATGTCAATGGGAATGGATATGTCTATTGATATAAAACAAAGTGAAATGACTTTGCCGACTATCAAAACACATTTAAATTTAGATGTTATTGAAAACCCACCTGCTATGAAACTAGATATGGGTGGAGTCAATCAAATCATAAATGGTCAAGTTTATTATGTAGATAATACGCTATACACGAATGTTTCTGGAACGTGGGTTAAAAAAGAAGGCACTATGGATGAGTTTGAAGAAATGAAAAAAAGTGCTCAAAGAACCAATACAATTCCGGCGGGTATAAAAGAGAAGTTTGAAGTAAAAGAAACGATGGATAATTATGTTTTAACCCTTCAACTAAAAGATAAAGAAGACTTTGATAACTTAATCAATAGTATACCAACATCAGCAGAAGCGATAGAGAATTTTAAACAAGCTGGTGCGACATTTGAAAGTGGAGAAGTAACTTATGAAGTGGATAAAAAATCGTTCTATATCGAAAAAATGGATATGATACTTTCTATGGTGACAGAAGATACTACTGCACAAAAAATATCCGTTAAAATCACGATACACGCTGATCTTAAAGGTATCAACAATGTAAATAAAATAGAAGTACCACAAGAAGCAAAAAATGCAAAAGAATCATAATGTAAAAGAGCAAGCCAAATTTGGCTTGCTCTTTTACTATAAAATAGAAAGAGGTAACTTCCTACATTTTTATCCATATAAAAGGTTAATTTTAGTAGTTTTTTAAATTTATAATATAAAATACAAGGTAAAAAAATGGATACAAATCCTTTTGATTTGAACCTTAATTTGATAGCTATTGATGAATATTATTTAAAGAGAATGACTGTTCTCTTTTTTTCTTGTCTTAAAATATGATAATACAAAATATAATGTTTTAAGGAAGCAATTTGATGAATATTTAAATTTATACTATTCAGGACAAATAACAAGGGTGTTATATTGCTAGAAGTACCTAAAAGTACATTTCATAATTGGATAAAATCTAACAAAATTTGTCCAAAAGAGTAGACTTTTTTGGACATTGATGATATATTAAATATGTTCATAAATATTCGGAGAATAATAAGAAAACAAGGTTTTTATCTTAATTTTTTGAATATTTTAAAGGTAGAAGCATAATCCAAAAAAGTCTACTTTTATGGACAAAAAATATCGAAAACATAAGGAGGTCATTTTAAAATGACAAAAACAAGTAAAATTTTATCTGTAGCATTTGCTGCATCAGCAATCTTAACACCATTAGCAACTGCAACTCAAACTTATGCTGCAGGAACAACGTACGAATATAAAGGCACTTTTTCAAAAGTGAAATACGAAACTGACGGTATTTTCGATTCATTTGAAGAAGCAGAAGCATTTGCTAAAAAAGTTCAAGAATATTATGGTACGCTAGTTGGTAAATACGGAGTTGCTCATGCTACTGCAATGCCGGCATTGCCAAGTACTACTAAATATATGGTTTCAGGTGATATCGACTTCCCACTTCATCGCGGTGATGTCGAAGCTGAGATTAAAGCCCGATTAGAAGGATACGCGAATCACATCATTGCTATGTCAACAGAATTTAAGGCAAGTTTAGCAAAAGCTGAAGAGCCTAAACGTAATCATTCAGTTGGAGAACCTGCTTTAGCAGAAGAAAAATTAAAAGCTAATGTGACTGAAAACGGCGTAAACGCTGTAGTGAACGAAAACTTAAAAGCTGAAAAACCAACTCTTTCTCAATCAGAAGCTGAAGAGCCTAAACGTAATCATTCAGTTGGAGAACCTGCTTTAGCAGAAGAAAAATTAAAAGCTAATGTGACTGAAAACGGCGTAAACGCTGTAGTGAACGAAAACTTAAAAGCTGAAAAACCAACTCTTTCTCAATCAGAAGCTGAAGAACCTAAACGTAATCATTCAGTTGGAGAACCTGCTTTAGCAGAAGAAAAATTAAAAGCTAACGTGACTGAAAAAGGTGTAAACGCTGTAGTAAATGAAAACTTAAAAGCTGAAAAACCAACTCTTTCTCAATCAGAAGCTGAAAAAATGACGAAAGAGAGAAAAGGTAAATATACGATTAAATCTACAGAACCAGCTAAATCCAAAAACATAAGTAAACCTGATGAAAAAAGCACTGTTACATCTAAAGGTACATTACCAAAAACATCTGCAGTTCGAGGCTCACGTCCATTTGTTGAAGTGGTTGTAGAAGTATCGTTAGTGATTATTGGAGTAGTTGTGGGATTGAAGAAAAAAGTTTTTAAATAAAGATGGGTATTCGAAATGCATATTTTCTAATTTAGATATAGGGTATTTATAAGGGAGGTAAATATGAATTTTACAAGCTATTATATAAACAAATTGGGAATAGAGCTTATAGATTCAGGATTGATAAGGGGATAAAAACGAAAACAGAATTATTAGATAAATTATGCGATTTTTATTCATCAACTTCAAAACATTCAGAAATTTCAGTAGAAGAAATTCCAGTGAATACGAAAGTGATTTCGCATTTGGAAAAAATAGAAAAGCTTCGCATTATAAGTACCTTATGTCTTCTACTGTATTTACTATATTGAAAGATTTTTATAAAGTCGATGATGAAGTGTTTCTATTTGGAGAAGAAAAAGAAAAAGTGGACTTTATTAAATTTTGCTTAATCTTACTATTAATGCAAGATGTGGGCAATCCATTTTCTGAAAAAGGTGAGGATACATTTTTTGATAATAAAGTGATAAAAAAGAAATACTTACCTGATTAAATAACAAAGATAAACAAAAGATGTTTCTCGGTAATTATTACATAAGAAGATGAGATATTTTTGAATCATACTAGTGTAGAAAGAAGATGGAATTACTGAGAATGATAATCTATGCTTAAAATATATCGTTTAAAGATATTGGCATAAAAATGATTATCTGTTTTAATTAGGCTCTATAATAAATCGTGTTGGTGGGAATAATCCACCAACACGATTTTGTATATAAAAGTGGACAAAAAAAGAGAAATACCTGTATGATTAAATCACCACAATTAAACAAGGAGGTATTTCTCATGGATTATTATACAAAAAAATTATTGAC
>NZ_WNJX01000001.1:0-125405 GCF_010892375.1 Granulicatella sp. zg-84
GTCAATAATTTTTTTGTATAATAATCCATGAGAAATACCTCCTTGTTTAATTGTGGTGATTTAATCATACAGGTATTTCTCTTTTTTTGTCCACTTTTATATACAAAATCGTGTTGGTGGATTATTCCCACCAACACGATTTATTATAGAGCCCTTTTTATTCTATATCATGCTAAAGTTCATCATCTATAAAACTCACTAATTTCTGACTTTATTGATTTAATAATAAAATTAGTTCTATTTATAAAATAAAACGTGTTTCCGGATTTATCCGTCAACACGTTTTTTATATGACGCGTATAAAAGCGTAATACCTGTATAAGAGGCGATAAACACAACAAGTACTTTTAATTGATTTACATCAATATTCGTTAAAAAGAACCCTGCTGTTAATACCCCAAGTACACCACCAACAATAATGCCAGGAACGCCAGGCCAATTGACACGTCCTGATAAAATAAATTGTTTGGCTCCTGCTGTCATAATCATAGCTGCATTTAACATCATAACAGGTAAAGCAACGGCAGGACTAATTCCCATGAGTGAGAAGAAAATCAATTCTGGAGCGTAATTTCCTAAGCCCATACTCATGAGCATACCAATACCAAAGTCAAAAATGGCACCTATCAATAAATTGATACCGTACAATCCTCTTATATCATCGTTTAAATCGGCACCCGGATTGGTTATCATACGATATACCATAAAAAAAGCAGCTAAAAGCAATAAAGAACCTAAAATGCGTTGGACTTTAGACGTATTCCAATGCTGTGTTACGCGTACTCCAACAAATGCTCCTAAAAAAGCAGATAAAGCCATGACAATGAGTGTCCATAAATCGACTTTAACAATTGTAATAAATAAAAGTGCTTCTGTTAAAACAGGAATAACATGAGCTGTTGTCATAGTGGCTGGTATTTTACGGTCATCTTCTACTAATTTTGTTAGTTTAAAAAGTGTTGTTGTCGTTGCAAAAGTTCCTATTCCTAATGTATCCAATAAATCCGTTAAATAACCAATACCAAATCCTGTCCAAAACTTTTTTGTTAATGATATTTTATGTTTTTTTGTATAAGAAAACATAATAAACAAAAACCAAAAAATTAAACAGATAAGTAAAATTTGAATGCTATGCAATAATAGTTGATTTTCCATGAACGTATTGTAATACGAAATCTTTATTTCGTAAACTGTTTTTTATTTATTTTTACAAAAAATAAAGTCGTCATCTTGCTCTAAGATGACGACTATTATCGAAACAAAATTAAATCTTTATTATCTTGCACTTTAAAATTCACTAATAATAAAAATCCAATACATAATGAAGCTAACATCACTAAATAAAAGCTACTATATCCATAATATGTAATAAGAAATCCACCAATAAATTGCCATAATACAGCCGATAAACTACCTAATGTTGCAACAATTGATAAAGCACTAAATTGATATTCATTTGGTATAATTGTACGTACTACTTTTAAATTGGTCATAATAAACGTCATTCCAACGGTATGTTTAAACAATAAAGTAGCGATAATTTTAATGGGTAAAATCGCCAATAAGCCATAAGCTAAAAACTGTACCATAAGAGAAATATACAATAAAGTAAGTAAATGTTTATTTTTCATTTTATCCATAAATAAATGTGAAAAGAAAACGAGCGGCATTTCACAAAGAACAGCAAATGAAACAACAGTCATACTTACCGTTTCATTTAATCCACTTTGCTGTAACATTGCTGGAATATGCGTTCCAGATACACTTAATGTGCCATAAAAAATAGATGCAATAATCAAATACATCGTATATTGCTTATTACCAAATAGCGTCGCTTTATAATTAGATTGATTTGTCTGTATACTTAATGTATCTACATTATTTTTTGTAAATAACATACCACATACTGATAGAAGCATCGTTAAACAGAATAAAAAATAAATAAACGATGCTCCTATGTATTGATTAACCAAACCTGCTAATTGTGCACCAATCGCAAAACCAATCGTCCCCCAAATACGTAGTGTTCCATATCTAAAACGACTTGTTGTTGCTGTTTTCTCAATAGCTGGGTTCACACCATTCATCAATAAAAAAACAATGGCATACATTATCGCCATAAAGAAAACATCATTTAAAAAAGAAAATACTAATCCAAATAAAGCCGATAAACTCAACAAAATCGTATTTAACAATTTAATATTAAAACGGTCACTTAAATAGCCAATAATAGGTTGTGTTGCCATACCTGCAATTAAACCTGATGACACAATAATGGATACATCCACACTTGTATAGCCTTTATTCAATACATAAATAGATGTAAATGCTGTGAATAATGCATACGAGGCATAGTAGAAAAAATACATGGTGAAGTAACTAAAATAACTATCTTTTATTTTCAACTTTATTCTCCCGTTTAAAACACTTTGTTTCTTGTAAGCTCATAAAATCAATACAAGAAACAATCGTGTTTATTTTAATTTGAACAACCACTTTGCACGGTGCAAAGTGGTTGTTTAGATTATTTTACTAATTCATAGATTGCTTCTGCATAAATCGCACATGCTCTGAATAAATCATCTAAATCAATAAATTCATTCGCTTGGTGCATTGTATCAATGCTGTGTGGGAACATCGCTCCATATGCAACACCACGTTTTAGTAAACGTCCATATGTTCCACCACCGATTGTTTTCTCAACACCTTTATGCCCTGTATGTTTTTCATATACATCAAGTAATGTTTTCACAAGTGGATCACTTGCAGGAACATAGTGAGGTATTTGAGATTTACCGGCTGTCACAACAACATTAAAGTCAACCAATGCTTTTTCAGCTCCAGCTTTAATTTCTTCAGCTGTAATACCTTGTGGATAACGGAAGTTTAACAATACTTTTCCACCATTTTCATTATATGTGAATACTCCTGGATTCATTGTCAATTCACCCATGACTTTATCTGTATATGTTAAACCTAATTTTTCTCCATAATGTTCCAAATGTAATGTTTGTTCAATAAAGGATAAAAAGTTTTTATCATGCCCTTCAAAATGATATTGATTTAAGAATACAGCTAAATAAGTACCTGCATTCACACCATTCATCGGTGCCATCCCATGAGATGCTTTTCCGACAACATCAATTCTTACTGTATTATCTTTTTTAGATAAAGTAGCTGTAATTGGGTATTTGTTGACAAATGCATCTAAATCTTTTTGTAATGTTTCGATAGATACAGGTGTGACGAATAAAGCTGAAGCATCTTGTGGTACCATATTTTCACGTAAACCTGCTTCAAAAGACACTAATTTTGTATCCGCTTGGCTTGGTGCATTTTTAACACTGACGTGTAATGTTAAAATACCTTTTTCTCCATTGATAATTGGGAAATCAGCATCAGGAGAAAAACCAAAATCTGGCGTTCTCTCAACTTCTAAGTAGCGGGTCATACATTTCCAACCACTCTCTTCATCTGTTCCAATAATCAAGCGTAATGTTTTAGACACAGGTAAACCTAATTCTTTAATCATTTTAATAGCATAGTAAGCAGCCACTGTTGGTCCTTTATCATCACTTGAACCACGTGCGTATAAACGATTATCTTTAATTGTTGGTGTAAATGGATCTGTATCCCAACCTGTTCCAACAGGTACTACATCAACATGTCCAAAAACCCCCATCAATTCTTCACCTTGTCCAAACTCAATATGACCAGCTAAATTATCTACATTTTTTGTGATAAAACCATCACGTTCACCAATAGCCAAAAACGCCTCTAATGCTTTTCTTGGCCCAGGACCTACAGGTGCATCTTCTGTTGCTAAATCGTCATTACGAACACTATCAATACTTAATAAAGCATTTAAATCTGCCAATAAGTCATCTTTTCTTTTTGCTACTTCTTCTGTCCAATTTATTGTCATTCCATAACCTCCTAATCATTGGCATTATTATATCATAATCATTTTGAACACTCTATACATTTACTCAATCTAGCCATAATTCAACTGGACAATGATCAGAGCCTAATACATCTTCACGAATCACCACATCTTTAACATGTGACATAAATTCTTTTGCTACGATAAAATAATCAATTCTCCATCCGATATTTCTTTTTCTAGCTTGATTCATATAGCTCCACCATGTGTAAGCACCTGTTTTGTCTGGATAAAAAGCACGAAAACTATCAACATAGTTCGCTTTTAGTACACAATCAAATTTTTCACGTTCTTCTTTTGTGAAACCTGCATTGCCAATATTTGTTTTTGGATTTGCCAAATCAATTTCTCGATGCGCCACATTTAAATCCCCACAAAAGACAATAGGTTTTTTCTTATTTAGTGCGTTAATATAATTTAAAAAATCATCTTCCCATTGTTGACGGTAAACTAATCGTGTCAAATCACGCTTTGCATTCGGCGTATAAACTGTGACAAGATAATATGTATCAAACTCGAGTGTAATCACACGCCCCTCTTGATCATGTTCTTCTTTATCAATACCATAAAACACTGACAATGGTTTTATTTTCGTTAAAATAGCTGTACCAGAATAACCTTTTTTTACAGCACTATTCCAATAGACATGATAACCAAAGTCAGAAAATGGATAATCAACATCTGTTATTAGAGCTTTCACTTCTTGTAAGCACATAATATCTGGCATACTTTCTTGTAAATAGTCTTGTAAAACACCTTTTGTTAAAACGGAACGAACACCGTTCACATTCCACGTTGTTATTTTCATAGATAACCTCTTCTATTTTAAAATATATTTCTATTTTATCTCTATCAAATAAAAAAAGCCACCTTTAAGTAAGGTGACTTTTTTATGATTATAATTTTACAACGTTTACTGCTTGAGGGCCACGAGCGCCTTCACCGATTTCAAATTCAACTTCTTGACCTTCTTCTAATGTACGGTAACCGTCTGTTTGGATTGCTGTAAAGTGTACGAATACATCTTCGCCACCTTCACGAGAAATAAACCCGAATCCTTTTTCTGCATTAAACCATTTTACTGTTCCTTTTTCCATTGGAAATCCTCCTGTTGTGCACGTGCACAGTTTATTATATCTTTTGTAGCCGGTGCCAACTGTCGTAAACACAAAATGATTTAAACTTACAATTACCCGAAAAGTCTAACAAAAAACATTATAGTTAATGTAACATACTTTTTTCTAAAAGTACAGAGAAAAATATAATTTTTTAAAAAAATGTTCGATTTAGTATGTATATTTTTCTTTTTCATGTTCTAATAATTCTATTTTCAAAGAAATACCTGCTCGAAAGCCACCTAAGTAACCGTTTTTACCTAAAATACGATGACAAGGAATCATCATTAAAATTGGATTTTTACCAATCGCATTTGCAACTGCTCTGACACTTTTAGGTTTATTGATAAGACAAGCAATATCCGTATAAGTTGCCGTCGAACCAAATGGAACAGATAATAAGGCTTTCCAAACCTCTATTTGAAATGGTGTACCACGTAAATCAAATACGACATCAAATACGGTACGTTTCTTTGTAAAATATTCCATTAGTTGTTGTACATATATATTTGTTTTTTCATCACATTTTATAGCTTGATAAAGTTGTACATAAAACGGGCTTATATCAATAGAAACTAAGCCTTTTTCTGACACAACTATATAATAAGTATGCATACGATAAAAAATTGTGCTGTAATACATGAATGCCTCCTTTAAAACGAAATAGTTGAAAGTAATATATGTATATTGTAGACTATAGTCATTATTTATGAAAGAAGGTAATCACATGGTTGAATTTGCTTATAAAAACCCGACAAAACTTATTTTTGGAAAAAATAAAATCTCTCAATTAAAAAAAGAACTTGAACAATATGGAAAACGTCTATTATTAGTCTATGGTGGTGGTAGTATTAAACGTACTGGTTTATACGATTCTATCATGACAGAATTAGAGGGTTTTGATGTTTTTGAATTAAGCGGTGTTGAACCAAACCCACGTGTTACAACAGCTCAAAAAGGTGCTGATATGATTAAAGAACACAAGATTGACGTGGTTTTAGCTGTTGGTGGTGGTAGTGTCATTGATTGTACAAAATTGATTGTTGCTGCTGCTTATTATGACGGTCCCGCTTGGGATATTGTTATTGGTAAACATAAACCAACACAAGCTGTGCCATTTGGTACGATTTTAACACTTGCTGCAACAGGTTCAGAAATGAATTCTGGTAGTGTGATTACAAATATTGACACAAATGAAAAATTAGGTTGGGGAAATCCTCTTGTTTATCCTGCTTTTTCTATTTTAGATCCTACATACACATTCACTTTACCTGAACATCAAACTGTAAATGGTATTGTAGACATGATGAGTCACTTAATTGAACAATACTTTAACGAAGCTACAAACACAACTGTTCAAGACGGTATGATTGAAGGTGTTTTACGTGCCATTATTGAAACTGCACCAAAAGTGATTGATAATCCAACAGATTATGATGCACGAGAAACACTTATGCTAGCTGGAACAGTTGCATTAAATGGTTCTTTACGTTGGGGATATAGTGGTGACTGGAGTACGCATAATATCGAACACGCTGTTAGTGCTTATTATGATATTGCACATGCACAAGGTTTAGCCATTATCATGCCAAACTGGATGTCATATGTCATGCCTAAACACGTGGATCGTTTTGAGAAATTTGCAAAAAATGTATTTGGCATTCAAAAAGAAACAGCCTTTGATACAGCAAAAGCTGGGATTGATGCACTTCGTGCTTTTTGGACAAGTTTAAATGCACCAAGTACTTTAGCTCAAGTTGAGATTGATGATACAAAATTAAAAGAAATGACAGAGCATTGCATGATTTATGGTACTTTTGGTCGTTTAGAACCATTAGGCTATGATGATGCACTTGCCATTTTGAAGATGAGTTTATAAATAAAAGTACCTCATTTTTATTATAAAATTCATTCTAACACCTAAAAACAGGAAAAGCGAAGTCAACATATTACCGTGTTGACTTCGCTTTTTGACTTTTGGGACAACTTACTAATACAATTTGACAAAGTTTTTTATTTAGCGTCTAAAATAACCTCTTTTAGATGCATCAGTTTTGTGATGAAATCATTATACGGAACAGAAATATTGTTTTGTTTCCCAAGTTTTGCAATATAGCCATTCAAATAATCAATTTCTGTTAAGCGACGGTTTTTCACTAAATCTTGGTACATAGATGTATAATGGTCTTTTACTTTTAATGTTGCCTGCAAGACAAACGCAAGCAATTCTTCTAAATCAAAATCAATATTTTGTGTGCGAGCGACTTCTACAAATTCTTCGGTTAGATGTCTAACAACCTCCTTACCATTTTCTTGTAATAAATATTCTCCTAAATTACATTCTAAAAGAGCTGTAGCTGCATTAGAGCAACAATTCACACATGCTTTTTTCCAAATGGCATGCATCACATTATCACTATATTGTGCATTTAAATTTGCTTGATTAAAAATATGTACAATCTGTTCAACGCTTTCTTTTAATGTGTCATCTAGTACAGCATTTTGCAAAGTAATATTACCAACACCATGTAACAATACATGCCCTGCTTCTTTTAATTGTGCCGTCCAAATGGTTGTCCCTAACACGATATTTTCTTTTGGTATATACTTTTCAAAAATAGTATGATGTCCTAACCCATTTAATAAAGAGATAACACGGGTATTTTGATGACAATATGTTTTTACATCTTTTAAGACATTCTCTAATGCCATTGATTTTGTTAATGGGATAATGACATCAAAAGTATTGGTTACTTCTTCAGGATAATAAATGGGAATTGGTACACATTCTTCAATACCATTATAATCGACATATAAGCCACTTTTTTTAATTTTCTCGACATGGTCTTTCCATGTATCGACCAATGTGACATTCTCCCCTGCTTTCATTAACTGATAACCAATACGACACCCTAAAGCACCTGCACCAAAAATTGCAAACTTCATAGTATCCTCCTTTTCTTATATACCTATAGCATTTCAAAAACATTTGTTTAACACGATTAGCATATAGAAAAACGAGCTTTGTGTCAACATGAACATTTTATTCATATAAAAAATATCTCTACAACTATTTTGATACCTTTTTCATAAGACATTGTATTTTAATCATGCTCCATTTACACCAACACGATTTAACGACGAATTAAAAATAGAGAAAAGCGATAAAGACTCGTTTTTCTCTATTTTTGTTTTCCTTAATCATTGTTGCAATACATAGAAGATAATAAGGTATTTATACTTCTTTCACACACACAGAGATACGTCTATATTTTTCTTTTGAGGATACTTTGTATAAAACAAGTGTATGCCCGATAATTTGAACAATATGAACGTGTAACATTTCTGTTAGAACACTTGCAACATGTTCTTCATCTTCCATTGTATTTTGTAATAAATTTATTTTTATCAATTCTCTTTTTTCGATAGCTTCACCTATTTGTCTAAGCATATCTTCGTTTAAACCACCTTTTCCAATTTGAAAAATTGGTTTTAAATGGTGTGCTTCTTTTTTCAAAAATTTGACTTGTTTTGTTGTCAACATTAAATAATTGCCTCCCTAATTGTTACGTCCACACCTTTTGGAACATAAACAGCTACTTTACCTTTATGATGCATTGTAATCCAACCCAATCCAGAAATTACAATATCCATTTGTTTTTTGATAAAAAATTCACTACGTACAAATGCCACATCTTCTTGCGGGACAGGCGATAATAAACCACCTTTATGTTTGTCATAAAAAGCTGTTGCTCCATTTAATTTTGTGCGATGTAACAACAATTCTTGAGCAAAATAAAATGTCATAGCATTTTTTTCTCCCGATAAATAATCAAAACGAGCTAATCCTCCAAGAAATAATGTTTGTTCTTCATTTAATTGGAATGTCACCGGCTTTAATTCTTTTTGTGGAGATACTAGTTTCAATGATTTTTCATCTAAATAATGTGCCATTTGATGACGATGAATAATTCCTGGCGTATCAATTAAATCAGCGCCATCCTCAAAAGGAATACGAATTTGATCTAATGTTGTTCCTGGAAATTGAGATGTTGTTATCAATTCTTGTGTACCACCTAAACTAGAAATAATAGCATTGATTAAAGTTGATTTTCCAACATTTGTGACACCTACAACATAGACATCTTTACCCTGCCTACGATGTTCAATAACATCTAATAAGGCATCAATCTCTTTTTTCTTTTTACCACTTGCCATGACAATATCAATAGGCTTAATGCCTTGTGTGTGTAATTGTTCTTTTAACCAGTGTTTCACACGATTTAAATTAACGGATTTTGGCAATAAATCAACTTTATTAGCAACAATCAAAATATCGTTTTTGCCTGCAAAACGATGCAAACCAGAAATCATAGAACCATAAACATCAAAAATATCAATCACATTCACAATCAAGGCATCACGTGAACCTATTTCATGCAACATGGCTAAAAAATCATCATCGGATACGGATACTTTTTCTAATTGATTATAGTGTCTTAATTTAAAACAACGTTGACAATAAAGTTGTCCTGTTTCAATACCTTTTTCATACGCAGATTTCGGCGTATACCCTTTTTCTTTTGGATTTTCTGTTTGTATAGCTAATCCACAACCTATACAAAAAAGTGTTTCAGTCAAGTGTTTCTCTCCATTCTAAATGATATTTTTTTTGCCATTTTGCTAAAATACGTCTTTCAAAAAAACGATTGATTTTTGTCATAAAATAATCACTGTTTACAAGTGGTTTTACCATAACTGTTCTCATTTTTGATAAAGTACCGGCTACAATATCAGTCAATAATTGATCTCCCACCATAATTGTTTTATCTGGTGTACTTTGTAAATTCTCCATTGCTTTTTTCAAACCACTAGACAGTGGCTTTTTAGCACTGGCAACATAAGGGATATCTAAAGTATTCGCTACTTTGGCAACACGATTTTGTCGATTATTCGATACAATGGCTACTTGAATATGTGCCTCTTTTAAGGTTTGTAACCATTCTTTTAAAGCAGGGGTCCCTAATGGATCACACCAAGCAACAATCGTATTGTCTAAATCAACTAAAACAGTATGAATATCATGTGTTTGTAATGCTTCTGGCGTTAAACCATAAACACTATTTAACATCCATGTTGGTTTAAACGATGTCATGCTCGCTCTCCTTTACGTTTATATTTGTATCATCAATCAGATATGGTGGACGTTTTTTTACTTCGTAGTAAATTTTACCAATGTACTCTCCCAAAACACCAATCGAGATGAGTTGCACACCACCAATCACTAAAATGGCAGAAATTGTCGTAAAATACCCACCAACCGTCACACCCTCTTTTAATATTGTGATAAATGTCCATAAAATATATAAAAATGACATGAGCACACATACTAATCCTAATTGAAAGGTGATGCGTAAAGGTTTGTCGTTAAATGATAAAATACCTTGCACACCATAGTTAAATAATTTTTTCAACGACCATTTTGTTTCTCCAACTTGACGTTCTTGATTTTCATACTCGATAATTTTTTGTTTAAAGCCAATCCAAGAAAAAAGACCTTTTGAAAAACGATTGCTCTCTTTTAATGACAATAAAGCATCGACTGCTTTTCTGCTTAATAAACGAAAATCGCCAACACCGTCAACCATTTCAACATCTGTTAAATGATTGACAATTTTATAATACATCTTGGCAAAAAACGTTTTAGATACAGAATCTCCCGTTCGTGTTCTTTTGGCAATTACTTGATCATATCCAGCATGAAAAGCATTGATCATTTCTTTAATAAGTAGAGGAGGATGTTGTAAATCAGCGTCCATAATAATCACAGCTTGTCCACTTGCGTAACTCAATCCTGCAAGCATTGAACTTTCTTTTCCAAAATTACGACTAAAGCTAATGTATTTTACATGATTGTCTTTTTTTGCCAATAATTTTAATTGCAATAACGTGTTATCTTTACTGCCGTCATTGACAAAAATCAATTCATAAGACATACCAATCTCTTTTAATACATCAATCACGTGCTTATATAGCAAAGGAATGGCTCCTTCTTCGTTGTAACAAGGAATTATAATTGATAACATCATCCTTACTCCTTTCTATTTTTTAGCTAAATCAGTAATATAATCAAAAAATGCTGTTGGATTGACATCATATACTAAGTCAACTGGTCGTCCATTTTCTACTTTTATCGTGCGTCCTTTACTTGCTCCTGTTGTGACCACATCACTGTATACAATGTCACGTTTGACTAAAGCTTCTTGTCCAAATGAAGCTGTCGTTAATACATCCCATAAGAAATATGTTGAGTTCGTTACAAAATGAGTCAATGGTGGTACGATAGCATAACATTGTCCTAAAAAGTCAACTCCCTCAAAACGACGTTGACTTGCCCACATATCACGTACATCTAATGTTAAAGGAACTTTTCTTGTACTTTCTAAAGCAACTAATTCAATTTTGATTGAAGAATCCCAAACACGTTTTGCGGCAAATGGATCCCAAAATACATTCCACTCTGCTGTTCCATCATGCTCCGGTTCTTCAATATTGCCATGCTCTAAAAATGTTCCACCCATCCAATATAATTTATTGATTTTTTCTTCAATGCTTGCATCCATTTCTAACGCTCTTGCCAAATCGGTTAATGGACCAACAAAAACTAAATCAATTTTTTCATCACTATTTTTTAAGACATGCACTAAATCTTCATGTGCTTTCAAAGAACTATCTTGAATACTTACTGGTTTATGTTCATTTAAAATAGGTAAGGCATCTACTGTAAAAGCGTGCATGCGCCATTCTTTAGGAAATGGATGAACCGGTCTTGAATTAGAAGATGCAACTTTGATATGTTTTTTATCTTTTTCTGATCCGAATTTTTCAATAATTTTTTTACTTGCAGATACGGCAGGTTCTAAATAACAATCTGCTTCAATGACACCAACACCAACAACTTCAACATCGTCCATTTTCAATAATAAATATAAAGATACTAAATCATCTACACCACCGTCATGGTTTAAATATACTTTTCTTGTCATATTCTCTCTACCTTCTTATTTTAATAAATCAAAATATTTTTTATTGCTTGTTGTACTACGCATTCCTTTTAAAATAGCCTCTGTATACTCGAGTGAATCTCCTTTCATACTGTTACGCATTTTAAAAATTAAGTCTAAACGTTTTTTATCTATCAATAATTCTTCACGACGTGTGCCTGATTTTTTTATATCAATTGCAGGAAAAATACGTCTTTCTGCTAGTTCTCTGGATAAATGTAATTCCATATTACCAGTTCCTTTAAATTCTTCATAAATCACATCGTCCATGCGACTACCTGTATCAATCAATGCCGTTGCAAGAATTGTTAAACTACCGCCGTCCTCAATATTACGTGCGGCTCCAAAAAAACGTTTTGGTTTATAAAAAGCGGCTGGATCAATCCCTCCACTCAATGTTCGACCAGACGGAGGAATAACAAGATTATATGCTCTAGCTAAACGGGTAATGCTATCCATTAAAATGACAACATCTTTTTTTTCTTCAACTAAGCGTAATGCTCGTTCATGAACTAACTCAACTAAACGTACATGGTTTTCAGGTTGTTGATCAAATGTCGAATAAACCACTTCTCCGTTAATACTGCGTTCTAAATCAGTTACTTCTTCTGGACGTTCGTCAATCAATAAGACAATTAAATAAACGTCTGGATAATTTTGTGTAATTCCTTTGGCAATCGTTTTAATCAATGATGTTTTACCTGCTTTTGGAGGTGCAACAATTAACCCACGCTGTCCAAACCCAATTGGTGCTACCCAGTCAATCACACGTGCAGCAATATCATTTGTTTTATGTTCCAAAACAATTTGTGTGTCTGGATAAAGTGGGACTAAAGCTGGAAAATGCTCTCTTTCTTTAGCTTTTTCTGGATCTTGTCCATTGACTTTTAACACATGCATTAACCCATTGCGACGTTCACTTTGTTTTGGTGGACGAGCCGTTCCTGTCACTAAATCGCCTCTTCTTAAATCAAAGCGACGCATTTGTGAATTAGAAATATAAATATCTTCTTGACTTGGGGTATAATTTATTGGACGTAAAAAACCATAGCTATCTTGTCCGTTATAAACAACGTCTAAAACACCTTCAACTGTAAAGAAACCTTGTGTTTCTTCTTGTGCACGAATGACAGCCATGCACAATTCCTTTTTATTCATTTGACTATATGAGGGAATATTTAATTCTCTAGCATATTTATAAATTTCTTTTAACGTTTCTTGCTCAAGTGTTTCTAAAGTCCAAATATTTTCCATTAGTCGCCTCCAATTTCAACCATTTCAATATCCGCCCCTAATGCACGTAAATTATCGATAATATGGGCATATCCTCTTAAAATATGCTCTACACCATAAATTTCTGTTGTTCCCTCTGCCATTAAACCGGCAATTAATAAACATGCCCCTGCTCTTAAGTCGCTAGCTGTGACTTGTGCACCCATAAGACGTTCAGAAGGCCCATTGAAACGAATCGTATCTCCTTCTACTTTGACATTTGCACCCATTCTCACCAATTCAGCAATGTGTTTCACACGTTTTGGATAAATCGTATCTAAAACCGTTCCTGTTCCTGTTGCTTTTAATAATAATGGTGTAATCGGTTGTTGTAAATCAGTCGCAAATCCCGGATAAGGTTGCGTTTTAATTGATACCATATTTAATTCTTTCGTTGGTTTTACTAAAATATCTTCTTCTCCAACAACAAAATCGACACCCATTTCGTCTAATTTCGCCAAAAAACTTTCAATATGTTCGGCTATGACATTTTTGACTAAAATACCCTCACCGCAAGCGGCTGCCAATGACAAATACGTTCCTGCTTCAATACGATCTGGTATAACGGCATGTGTACAGCCATGTAAGTGTTCCACACCATCAATACGAATAGTGGCTGTACCTGCACCACGGATATTAGCACCCATTTTATTCAATAATGTTACCACATCAACAATTTCAGGCTCTTTTGCTGCGTTTTCTATAATGGTTCTACCTTTTGCTTTCACCGCTGCAAGAATACAGTTAATTGTGGCACCAATAGACACAACATCAAAGTAAATACGTGTGCCATGTATCCCGTGTTTTTTAGCATCTAAAGAAATAGCACCTTGCTCATTCGTCACGGTTGCACCTAATTTTTCAAAAGCTTTAATATGCTGATCAATTGGACGAGGACCTAAAAAACAACCTCCAGGTAATCCAATAACTCCTTCATGAAAACGAGCCAATGTTGCACCCATAAAGTAATAAGAAGCACGTAAACTTTGAATTTTACCACTTGGCATTGGAACAGATTTTATATGCGTTGGATCTATTGTTAACACGCCATTATCAAATACTGCCTTTACATTAAAATCATGTAATATCTCAATCAATGCATGTACATCTTTAATATCTGGTACACCTTCTAAAGTTACTGGGCTATCCGCTAAAATGGCAGCTGGAATAAGTGCTACAACACTATTTTTTGCACCATTTATTGTCACTTCCCCAAATAGTTTTTTGCCCCCGTGAACAACAATTTTTTTCATGTTTCATTCTCCTTAAAACGTATCTACTATCTCTCATTCGCAATTTTCTTATTTTTGTCTAAATGACAAAAACACCCATTTTAGAATAGCTTAAAATGAGTGAAATGTCTATCTTTTTATGTTGTATTCACGTTTCTTCTTGAATGCTGTGCATAAATCGTATAGAATAATATTTAATTTATATAATCATTAAGGATATTCTATGGAAAAACATGTATAAAATAACGATACATTTTTAATTCATCTATGAGAGGACTACTATATTCATAACCAACCGATTACAGAATTATCGAAAAAATATGCCTTGAGTCAATACAAACTTTTAAAAGAGCTAGACGAATCGAAAGATAAAAAGCTTGTTAAAATTTTTATTCATTAGCTTTATCCGTAAAGACGTATTATTTGAATCATTAGACACAGCTGTTGTTGTTTTATACGGTCACCCATTCAATATCAATGGACAATTTTTATCAATCAATCACAACAAAACATTTGGGCTGTCGTTAGAAAATATTTTCTACATTTCTATCCGAATTAGTGTATGTAATAACAAATTTAAATCATCTGCCATTATCGGTACATTAAAAGGAAGTTTATGAACGCATTTATTTTTAGACAAAAAATTTGCATTGAAAATTTTGGATACATTATGAAAATAATAACAGAGTTTATGCAAAAATCCAAATGGAGACGTACTTGCGCCATAAAGCAGTCTACAATAAAATTGTGTTTACCATCTACACTACGATGGTCTAAGTACATAAATCCTTTTTCTTTATTATCCCGATGGTAATAGCCACTTTCTTTATCAGTCGTACTTTCTTTAATAGTTTTAGAGATGGTTTTATCGGTGTAATGAAACGGCTTTTTTCCAATAGCTTCTCGTTCGGCGTTGATTTCGTTTTCTAAATCTCGTTTACGTTCTTGAACCACTTCAATAACAGCGTTTCTAAATTTATTTTTATTGGCGTTTGCTTTAATGTGTGTGGAATCTGTGAATAAAGCTGTCCCACTAATTAAATGATGTGAGATAGCTTGGTGTACAATAGTATTAAATATATCTTCAAACACAGACGTCCCTTGAAAACGGCGAATATAATTTTGAGAGAAAGTAGAATAATGTGGGGTAGGTTTAGAGAAAGGGAGGTTTAAAAACCATCTAAACGCTACATCCGTTTCGACACGTTTAATGGTTTCTCGCATGGATTTAATGCCATAAATATCTTTTAAAAAGACCAATTTAAATAAAACAACAGGGTCTAAACTATTGCGACCATTCGTATGACTATAATAAGGAGAAGTAATTTCATAAATAAAGTTGAAATCAATTGATTTATCAATTTTACGTAGTAAATGGTCTTTTGGTACTAATTCGGACAATGTGTTTAATATGATTTCATCATTTGGGTGAGTTTCTTTATAAAACATCGATTTTTCCCTCCTTTTTCTTATCTCTATTATACCACTTTTAAGCGTTATTATCGTATCAGACGTTGTGGTACGAATGGCTTCGTTCTCGCACGTAGTAGAGAGCGAGCGATGTATCGTGTACATCGTGGTAAGCCGGACAACTTAACGTCTGATACGAAAAAAGACTGTCGACATTTTAATTTGTCAACAGTCTGAAATAACAAATCATCCTAGTGCTTCTTGCACTAGGATGATTTGTTATGTGTTTTATTTAGCATACTCCACTGAACGCAATTCGCGTATCACTGTTACTTTAATATGCCCTGGATATTCTAACTCAGATTCAATTTTCTCTTTAATATCACGTGCCAATAAAGCTGTTTGATCATCGTCCAATACATCAGGTTTAACCATGACACGTACTTCACGACCTGCTTGTATGGCAAAACTTTTATCAATACCTTCAAAACTATTTGAAATTTCTTCAAGTTTTTCTAAGCGTTTAATATAGTTTTCTAATGAATCACTTCTAGCACCTGGTCTTGCAGCAGATAACGCATCTGCAATGGCAACAATCACTGCAATGACTGAGGTAGCTTCAACATCACCATGATGGGAAGCAATGGCATTGACAACAATAGGATTTTCTTTATATTTTTGAGCAAATTCAGCACCAATTTCCACGTGTGATCCTTCTACTTCATGGTCTAAGGCTTTTCCTAAGTCATGTAGCAATCCTGCACGTTTTGCCAAATTAACGTTTTCTCCTAATTCTCCAGCAATGATACCAGATAAACGAGCCACTTCAATACTATGATTTAAGACATTTTGTCCATAACTTGTTCTGAAATATAAACGTCCCAATATTTTAATTAAATCAGGATGTAATGTATGCACACCTACATCAAAGACTGCTTTTTCCCCAATATCTCGAATGCGTTCATCCATTTCTTTTCTAGATTTTTCAACCATTTCTTCAATACGAGCCGGATGAATACGTCCATCTTTCATGAGTTTTTCTAATGTCATTTTAGCAATTTCACGACGTACTGGATCAAAACCACTTAATACAACAGCTTCTGGTGTATCATCTATAATAACATCAATCCCTGTTAACGTTTCTAATGTACGAATATTTCGTCCTTCACGCCCAATAATGCGACCTTTCATTTCTTCATTTGGTAAAGAAATAACTGATACAGTATTTTCAGAAACTAAATCTGATGCCGTACGTTGAATAGCTTGTAAAATAATATTTTTTGCTTGACGATCGGCTGTTTCTTCTGCTTGACGTTGTGACTCTTTTACCAAAACGGCACGTTCATGTTTTAATTCTTCTGTTAGTTTTGTTAAAATGATTTCTTTTGCTTCATCAGATGTTAAAGATGCAATATTTTCCAATTCTTGTTGTTGTTGTGCAATCAATGATTCTATTTTTAATTGCTCTTGTGACAATACTTCAGAACGTTGAGATAGTACCTTTTCCTTATCATCAATCGTTTGCTCACGACGAGATAAGTTCTCATCTTTTCTATCTAAATTTGTTTCACGCTGAACAAGTCTTTTTTCTTGTTCAATGACATCGTTTCGACGTTCTTTTAACTCTTGATCTATACTTGTACGATATTGTTGAATTTCTTCTTTTGCACCTAATAATAAAGCTTTTTTCTCAGATTCCGCATCTTTTAATGTCAAATCCGCATTCTTTTTAGCATCTTCTAATAAAAATTCGACTGTACCACGTGTACTTGCCAATTTTTTTTCATAAGATAATTTTCTAAAAATATATCCTGCCCCTATACCAAGGATAGCAGCTACTAAAATAACAATGATAGTAGAGGTTGCATCTCCTTGTGGGATTAAACCACTAGGTCCCATATCGACACCTCCTATCATATTTATTTTTTTATTTTTACTAAATAATACATAATGACATACGACAACTTAGCCGTACACCCTTACATTTTATAGATAATATAGTCCCTTGTCAAATATTATATGGTCATTTATCTACCCTTTTTTAAATGCTCCAATTCTTCAATTGTTAACTCTCGATATGCTCCAATTGGAAGTGTTTCATCTAATTGTAAACTTCCCATACTCAATCGTTTTAAAAAAACAACTTTATTATTCAATGCTTGAAACATACGTTTTACTTGATGAAATTTTCCTTCTTGAATCGTCACGAATACACAATACGAATCTTTTATCGTGAGCTTAGCAGGCAAACATTTATAGCCGTCTTCTAATATGATGCCTTCTTCAAAAGAAAGTACTAAATCTTCTTGAATTGGATATTTTAGATGTACTTCATATCGTTTATCAACATGCTTTTTAGGAGATAATAAATCATGTGCTAAAGCACCGTCATTTGTCAATAATAATAGACCTTGTGTATCCTTATCCAATCTACCAACAGGTGCTACTCGATGATACCTTTTATCCAACAAATCTAAAACTGTTTGATGTATCTTATCTTCTGTTGCACTTACCACACCTTGTGGTTTATTTAACATAATATAGTCGTATTCTGTATAGTGATATACTACCCCTTGGCACATAACTTCATCTTGTTTTCCATCTATTTTATCATCTGCTTTTTTAGCAATTTCTCCATTTACTTGGACTTGTTTCTTTTTGATTAACTCTCTAACATCTTTTCGTGAGCCAACACCCATGTCTACTAAAAATTTATCTAATCTAATCATCTTTTTCTACCTACTAACACAATAAAATCACACTGGTAACCCACTGTGATTTTATTGATTTATTTACTTCCTAATAAAAGTTTAAATGCAATTCTCAACGCTTGATCTGTCGATTGACAATGTTCTTTTTCAAGTTGAGGTAAGACTTTTTTAATTTCACGTTCCGAATATCCTAATCCTAATAACGCTTCTTTCGTTTCTGCTAAAATTGGTGATATTTCTAAAACAGGAATATGATTTTCCAAAACAGGTTTCGATATATCAGTAAACTTCCCTTTTAAATCTAACACTATTTGAGCTGCCGTCTTTTTCCCAACACCTGGAAACTTCGTCAAATAAGTAACATCATTCGTTTCAATAGCCTGTATCAATCCCTCACTATTATCACTCGCCAAAATGGACAACGCACTTTTTGGACCAATCCCCGATACGCTAATCAATTTCAAAAATAATTGTTTTTCTTCTAATGACTTAAATCCATATAACGTAATGGCATCTTCTCGAACAGCTTGATACACATACACCGTTATATCTTGTTTGAGCATTTCTTGCAAACCGAATGCATTCGGCATAAAAATCTGATAACCAACACCATGCACCTCTACAACTACATACGTTGGATAAATCGACACTAACTGTCCTTTTACATACTCAAACATTATTTCACCACTAATTTCGTTGTATCTGCATAGTTTAATATTTTTGTTGCACATTGCACCAATATACTTAAACGATTGTTCCGAACTTCTTCGTTTTCAACCAACACCATATTATCATTAAAGAAAGCTGTAATAGGTTGTGTCAACATTTTTAAACTATCATAAGAAACATGCTCTACTTGTTGCATCACTTGTGCCAGTACTTTTTCACTATCCGTTTCAAATAAATCTGATACGATGTTTATTTTTCCGAAGTTTTCTATATCATGCGATTTTTTAGCAAGGTTTAACACACGAGATACAGCCTCGATTGTTACTTTAAAATCAATTTCTTGCGTATGCTCTTGCAAATCTTTGGCATTATGGATAAGCAATGGAATATTTAATGTTTGACTCGCTAAAACAGATTCAATCACATCATAACGAATATCATAACTTTGTAATTTTTGTTGTAAACGTGCCAAAATAAATTGTCGTAATAACTCTACAACGTCACTATTTTCAACGTGGTATACTGTTTTTAAAATAGTTTCAAATAAAGAAACCATATCGATTTGCCAATTTTCTTTTTCAAAAATAGACACAATACCAATGGCTTGACGACGCAATGCGTACGGATCATTCGAACCACTTGGTATCATTCCTTTTAAGAAGAAACTAATCAATGTATCTAGTTTATCAGCAACAGCCAACAATGCTCCAGATATACTTTCTGGTAAAGCACCGTCACTTGATAAAGGCAAATAATGCTCTCTAATGGCTTGTGCCACTTCTATACTTTCACCTTTATCTAAAGCATATTTTTCACCCATAATTCCTTGTAATTCTGGGAATTCACCAACCATATTTGTCACTAAATCAAATTTATAAATTTCTCCTGCTCTTACAGCATGTGTCACATCAATTTGTAACAAGTTTGAAAGAACTGTTAAAATGGCTCTTGTATTTGACATTTTGTCATAGACAGATCCAATTTTCACATGGAAGTTAACATGTTTTAGTTTCTCAACTGCTTGTGCAATCTGAATTTTAGCATCTTCTTTTGTAAAGAATAGCGCATCTTCTAAACGTGCTACCAACACTTTTTCATTTCCTTTAACCACATTATCTAAATGTTGATCATTCCCATTTCTAACAGAAATAAAGAATGGTAATAATTGACCTTCTTTATTTTTAACATAGAAATAGCGTTGGTGCTCTTTCATTGTGGTGATAAGCACTTCATCAGGTACAACCAAATATTTTTTGTCAAATGTTCCAAAAAATGCAGTTGGATACTCCACAATGCTTGTTACTTCTTCAAGCAACTCTTCATCTAATTCCACAACCCAATCATTTTCTTGTGCTAACGCATCAATTTGTGACACAATCAATGATTTTCTATCTTCTTGATTAACTAACACATATTCTTTTTCTAACTGTGAAACATAGTCGCTTGGTGTCAAAACTGTCGTTTCTTGTCCTAAGAAGCGGTGGCCTCTTGTTGTTGTACCTGTTTCTACACCCAAAATATCAAATGGAATGATAGTATCTCCGTAAAGAGCGATTAACCAATGAATAGGACGAATATATTTCAACGTATGATTGCCCCATGTCATTGAAATCGGAAAAGTCATTTTTAAGATTACATCTTTTAAACCAGACAAAATAGATAATGTATCTTGTCCTTTAATTGATTTTTTAACATGAACATACTCAACACCTTTAATATCCTCAAAGAAAATATCATCTGTTGATAATCCTTGCCCGTTGACAAAACCAATAGCGGCTTTTGTCCATTGACCTTGTTCATCTAAAGCAATTTTTTTTGCCGGACCTTTGGCAACTTCTTCTATATCTTCTTGTTTTTCAACAACTTCTTTAACAATAACTGCCAAACGACGAGGTGTGGCATACGCAACCACTTCTTTGAATGCCAAACGATTTTCTGTTAAAAATTGTTCTACACGTTCTTTTAATTGTTCACTACTAGAACGTACATATTTAGCAGGTACTTCTTCTAGTCCAATTTCTAATAAGACATCTTTTGTCATTTATTTATCCTCCTCTAATAATTTTCGTGCTTCTTCACGACTTAACAACGGAAAACCTAAATCACGTCTTGCTTGTACAAAAGCTTTTGCGACTTCTCTAGCCATATTACGAATACGTGCCAAATATCCTGCTCTATCTGTTACAGAAATAATACCTCTTGCATCCATTAAGTTAAATGTATGACTACATTTTAAAATATAATCATAAGCTGGGTGAACTAAATTTTTCTCCATTTGCTTCAAAGCTTCTACTTCATATTTATCAAATAATTCTTTTAATAATGGAGCATCACTTGTTTCAAATGCGTATGTAGAATGTTCAAACTCTGGTTGAATAAAAATCTCACCATATTTTACTGTATCGGTCCATTGTAAATCATACACGCTTTCTACTTCTTGAATATAAGAAGCTAAACGCTCTAAACCGTATGTCAATTCTGCTGTAACAGGTTTACATTCTAAACCACCAACTTGTTGGAAATATGTAAACTGTGTCACTTCCATACCGTCTAACCAAACTTCCCAACCTAAACCAGCACATCCTAAAGACGGATTTTCCCAGTTATCTTCTACGAAGCGAATATCATGCTCTAAAGGATCAATCCCCAATGCTTTTAGACTATCCAAATATAATTCTTGAATATTATCTGGAGAAGGTTTCATAATGACTTGAAATTGATGATGCTGGAACAGTCGGTTTGGATTTTCACCATATCTTCCATCTGCTGGACGACGAGATGGCTCAACATACGCTGCATTCCAAGGCTCTGGTCCAATAGCTCTTAAAAACGTATAAGGGCTCATTGTTCCTGCCCCTTTTTCCGTATCGTACGCTTGCATCAATAAACAACCTTGTTTAGACCAATAATTTTGTAATGTTAAAATAATTTCTTGTAAGGTCAATCCTTTTTTCATATTTTATATCCTTTCCTATCTTCTCGTTCTTATAAAAGAATGGCATAATCATGCCACATTTTACCATATTTTTAATCAATTCACAACGATACAATACGATATACTAAGCTATTAAAATAATGTATATATAAACATTTTTATTGTTTTTTTACAAAAAATATTGAATCTCCGTCAAATCTGTTGGTACAACACGATTTATTATAGAGCCAAAATAATATAAAAAGCCTAAACTAGCATTGGCTAGTTTAGGCTTAGAGTGATTTTTATTCAACTGGTGTAATATCATTTTCGATAATAACTTTAATCGCATTATGTTCACTTGCTTTACCAAAAATTTCATATGCTTCTTCAATTTCACTTAATTTGAAGTAGTGTGTTACTAATTTTTCTGGTTGAATTTTGTTTGCTGCTAATGCTTGTAATAATTGAGGTGTTGTATTTGTGGATACTAAACCTGTTGTAATATTGATGTTGTGAATCCATAATCTTTCAATATCGAATAAAACAGGTTTTCCATGTACACCCGCATTTGCGATTGTTCCATCAATCGCAATAACTTTTTGACAGAAGTCAAATGTTGCAGGAATACCAACAGCCTCAATGGCTACATCGACACCACGGTTATCTGTTAATTCAAATACTTTTTGAATTGCTTCGTCAACATTAGAAGAATTGATTGCGTGTGTTGCACCAAATGACAATGCTCTTTCTAAACGGTTGTCATCAAGGTCAATCATAATGATTTTTGCTGGTGAGAAGAATTGAGCTGTTAATAAAGATGCCAATCCAACTGGTCCAGAACCAACGATTGCTACGGTACATCCTGGTGTTACTTTACCTTTAAGAACCCCAATTTCATATCCTGTTGGTAAAATATCTGATAACATTACTAATGCTTCGTCAGATAATTCTTCTGGTGTATGATATAAAGTTGCATCTGCATGTGGTACACGTAAAAATTCTGCTTGTGTTCCGTCGATTAAGTGACCGAAAATCCAACCACCTTCGTCTTCACAGTGTGCATAAATTCCTTTTTTACAGTAATAACATTTACTACATGAACATACACATGAAATAAGTACTTTATCCCCTTTTTTAAAGTTTGTTACTGCTTCACCAACTTCTTCCACAACACCAATACCTTCGTGTCCTAAAATAGTGCCACTTTTAACAGCAGGAACATCTCCTTTAATGATGTGTAAATCGGTACCACAGATTGTTGTTTTTACCATGCGAACAATAGCATCTGTTGGTTTTAAAATAACCGGTTTGTCTTTTTCTACAAATTTTGCTTCTCCTGGTTTAACATATGTATAGGCTTTCATAATTAACCACCTTTCTTCTATATGATTATATTATGCCACATTTTTTACAAAAAATACATAACTTTTAAATACAAAAATCATCGAATTTATTGTTTATTCGGCACAAAAATAAGATGCACTAACGAATGTGAAAAAGAAATATAATGAACAAAGCTATCACAACTTGAAAAAGCCCCACACTCAATCCATAAATAGCAAATTTAGGACCTTCTTTTAGGAATTTTTTTATATCCAGTCGTAATCCAATAGCGGCTAAAGCAATGGTTTCAAACCAACTGCTTACAAATTTTGCACTGGATACAAAAACTGGTAGTATCCCTATGGTACTATTGATAAGGCAAATCAATAAAAATAAGCACACATACCACGGAATAGGGAATGTTTGTCTTTTTTGGACAACTATTGGCGAATGATGTTTTTTAAACACTACTTTTTTACAAGCATATACAACAAATACTAAACACATAATACGTGTCATCTTGTATAGCATCGCAAATTTAACGGTTTCTTCGCTGACTAAGCTTGCTCCTGCCACTACTTGACCTACCGATTGCAATGTACCACCTAACAAGGCACTTTTGGACATCAAAGCATCTTGAAACAGTGCAGTCGCTAAAAATGGTAATGTTAACATCATCACAGTCCCTAATAAATTGACTAATGTGACAATTTGACCTTTCTCATCATCTTTAGCATGTATTGCCGGTGCAATAGCACCGATAGCTGATGATCCACATACAGCATTTCCTCCCGCCATCATCAAACTCATCTCATCATTAAACCCAATACGTCTTCCTAAAAAATAAGTTCCTATTAACACAATAGACATATTGAGGAAAATATATCCGACACCATTGATGCCCATTTGACTAATCGTTTGAAAAGTTACAGTAAATCCTAATAAAACAACAGAACACTCAAGAAGCTTACTTTCAGAAAATTTTGTTCCTTTATTAAATATTTGATGCTTTAAAACAGTATTACCAAATAAAATGCCTAACAAAATAGCTAATGTTGCTGGTCCTCCTATGGCAATATAGCTTGATACCATTTTTGCCATAACCGTGACAAAAAAAGCAGCTATTACACCTGGTAAAAGAGGTTTTATTGATATTTTCATATACTGACACTTCTTTCTAATCTTTTATGTTTATCTTACACAATATGCTCCCTTTTGAATAGGTATTTTACTAAATTCTAACAATCAATTATGAAATATACACTACGACTGAAATTTATCTGTTAATTTAATTTTTTATTAGATGTACTAATTTCGATTACTTTCTATTATTTAATAGTAAAAAAGCTTGAAATCAACACATAAACGTGTTAATTTCAAGCTTTTTCGTTAACTCTTTATTTATAAGACGGTTTGTCGAAACCTTTGAATTGTTCATCAATCACTTTGTTGAAATCATCTGATTTCACAACGTCGATAATGTCTTTTGCAAATTGTGCATCTTTGTCTTTTGTATTGACAACAACACGGTTACGATAATTGTCATCCATTTTTTCAAGAACAAGTGCTGTTGTTAAATCTAATCCAGATGCTAAAGCGAAGTTACCTGGTACAGCTGAAATATCAGAAGATTCGATAGCTCTTGGTAAACCAGCAGCTTCAATTTCGTTAAAGACTAAGTTTTTTGGATTTTCAGCAATATCTTTTTGAGAAATTTTCAATACATCTACATCCGCATTTAATTTTAATAAACCTTGTTGACTTAAAATATTATATGCACGTGCAGCATTTGTTGCATCTCCTGGTAATGATAACTCTGCTTTTTCTGGTAATTCAGATAATGATTTATATTTAGATGAGTAAATACCCATTGGTGCTGTTGGTACTTGAATTAAATCAGATAATTGTAAATTATTTTTTTGAGCAAAGTTTTTCATATAAATGATATGTTGGAATAAATTAGCATCTAATTCTCCAGCTGCTAAAGCATTATTTGGCTGTACATAATCTGTAAATTCTTTTACTTCTACTGTATAACCTTTTTTCTCTAGACCTGGTTTAATAGCTTTTTTCACCATATCCGCATAAGGTCCTGATGTTGCACCAATAACTAAATTTTTCTTTTCTTGTGGTTTCTCTTTGTCCGCTGCTTTTTCTGTTTGTGCACCACATGCCACTAATGTAACAGCTGATAAAGTTGTTAAGCCTAATAATAGTAATTTTTTAAATGATTTTTTCATATACATTCTCCTATTTCTTCGTTAATTCTGCTAATTTGTCGCCCGATATTTGAATAATTTGGACAACTAATACTAAAAAGACAATCGTCACAATAAGTGTCATATTATCATAACGATAATAACCATATCGAATAGCTAAATCACCAATCCCCCCTCCTCCAATTGCTCCAACAGTAGCACTATAAGCAATAATGTTAATAAGTGTTAACGTAATGCCTTGTATAATGCCATAAGTTGCTTCAGGTAGTAAGACAGAGGTAATGATTTGCCATGTTGAAGCTCCAGAAGCCACACTCGACTCCAAAACACCTTTGTCTATATTTCGCAAAGCCGTTTCAACTAAACGTGCCAATAATGGCACTGCCGCTACACTAAGCGGTACCACGGCTCCCATAGCACCTGTTGATTTTCCAACAAGTAATTTTGTAACAGGAATCAGAGCAACCATTAAAATAATAAATGGAATGGAACGTATCATGTTAATAATCATATTAGAAATGGCTCTCACTACATGATTTTTCCATATTAGCCCTTGACTTGTAATATAAAGTAAAATACCTAACGGAATCCCTAATACAATCGCAATGATAAGCGATAAACCTACCATAATGCTTGATTCCTGTATTGCTTTCACAAATTCTGGTCCAATTTCTTGAATAAATGTTTCAATCACAAGACGTCACCACCTTTACCTGTGATACGACACTTCTTAAATAACTTAGTGCCTTTTCCTTTTCTTCATCTTTTCCGGATAAAGCAATCGTTAAATGCCCCAATGGCTCATCTTGAATATACTCAATTTTTCCTTGCAAAATTGACACAGATACCTCAAATAAATCTTTTAGTTTATCAATAACCGGTTCTTCGGCATTATTGGAATGAAACACTAACGTTAAAAGAGTGTCTTTTTCATTATGATTAAACACTTGACTTGGTAGAGCATCATCATATAAACTCGCAACAAATTGTTTCATCAAATCTGATTGTGGATGTGCAAACAAGTCATACACACGATTGCTCTCAACAATGCGTCCTTTCTCCATAACAGCAACTTTATGACAAATGGATTTAATCACTTCCATTTCATGTGTTACCAGTACAATCGTAATACCTAATGATTCATTGATTTTTTTTAATAAAGATAAAATTTGTTTTGTTGTTTCCGGATCTAATGCACTCGTTGCTTCATCGCATAATAAAATCTTTGGATTATTTGCCAATGCTCTTGCAATACCGACACGTTGCTTTTGTCCCCCCGATAATTCTTTTGGATAACTCGTTGCTTTATCGGATAGCCCTACAAGCGTTAACAATTCATTGACACGAGTAGCATGTTCTTCTTTTGGTACATTTGCCGCTACTAAATTAAAAACAATATTTTCATAAACCGTCTTAGAGGCAATCAAATTAAATTGCTGAAAAATCATACCAATGCTTGCTCTAGCACGTCTTAATTCGTTTTTATTTAGCGTTGATAAATCCACACCGTCAACTTCTATTTTCCCAGATGTTGGCTGTTCTAAAAAATTGATACATCGAAGCAAAGTACTTTTTCCTGCTCCACTATATCCAATAATACCAAATATATCACCTTTTTCGATATGCAAGTTGACTTGATGTACGGCTTGTATTTCCTGTTTTTTCTGTTTAAACAGTACACTAACATCATCAATTTTTATCATATCAATCTCCTTTCTGCACAAAAAAACTCGTCCTTCATGAAGGACGAGTTTCACCCGTGGTACCACCTTTGTTTACTTATTCATCACTAAATAAGCCTCATACAGTTTAAAACTGTGACACGATAACGGGTGCTCCGTTTATTCCTAATAAGTTAGAATAACCACTCTAAGACCATTTCCATTAGCGATTATATTTGCTTTCACCACGCACAAACTCTCTACAATTATCCACTAATGTTCTTCTTTTCACTGCGTTTTATGAGAGAAATTATAATATTGACTCATCATTTTGTCAATATTTTTTTATTATAATCTACACAAAATTATGGTTGAACAATTCGACGCACATATTTTAATTCTTTTTCATAGGGTGTTCCTAAAATGGACATCATTTCTAAAGAGGCATTTTCATTTGGAGCGTGTAGCATGACACCTTTATCGACGTAAATACCTACATGATGTATACCTTGCTCATTTTCAAATAATAGTAAATCACCTAAAGACGCTTTATCTTTTGGTATCTCTATACCATCAAGCACTTGCTTCGTTGTATCTCTGGATACTTGAATATCTAATAAACGATACAAAGTATGTACCAAACCACTACAATCAAAGCCATTACCACTTGTCCCAGCCCATGTATAGTCTATCCCAATCAATGATTTTCCAATCGTCATCATCTCTTCTAATGAAGTCATAGATCCTCTCACGATTGCATCTGATTTTTGAATGGTCGCTTTTCCATTTAAGGTTTCCACAATAAAATCCGTTGCTGTTTCATCTACTAATGGTAAATAAGAACCGATTGATAATGTTATATCACTATTCTCTAATCGTCCTTTGGTCGTTGCTTTACTCACAACAATTTGTTTTTCAGCTCTTTTAAACGTTTCTGGAATATCAGATAAATCTTGAGTAAAGACCCACCCGATATACCCATCCACATCTTTACCATTAGGCTGTTGGAGTGCAACAACTTTTGTATAATCACCACTTGTTTCAAGTACCCTTACCGTATCGGCATACAGCAATTCTGAATCGACTAACTGGTCATGCAATAATTGAACACGCTGTTCATGATTTAACACATAAGGTTCTTTTTTCAATGCTTGCTCGTATAAAATATCTTTTACAGGATGTGATGTAGGTGCCTTAAATAAAAAAGTCGAAAAACGATTGACTACTTTTAATTGTTTCTCTGCCGTCCATTGATTAGATACTTGATTTGTATCTGTTTCTTGAACAACAGATTGTGTTTGATTCTGTTTCATCAATAAATAAATGAAAATAGAAAATATCATCAACAGTAAGACTACACCCATACCTATTAAATGTGTTTCTTTTTTCTTTACGTGTTTTTCAGTTCTTTTCATTCTCTCACCATTAACATTCTAATTTTGTGACATAATACGATTTGTCTTTTTATCAATCTTACACTTACAACCTAGATAACGTCAATATTTTTGAATGCTAAAAATGAACCGACAATGTTGAGTTGTCGGTTCACCATATCATATTTATGAATGTCGTCGTCTTTTTTATACTTCTAAAAAGGTGAACACATCTTTTGAAAATGTATCTGCATTTTGAAAAATAGAACCATGTCCTGCATTAGAATAAATAATCAGTTGACTACCCGAAATTTTTTCGTGCATATCATAAGAATTTTCGGTTGGCACTTGCATATCATTGTCGCCATTGACAATGAGCGTTGGTTGCGTAATAAAACGTAAATCATCACTTTGTGATTTCCCCCAACGTTTGATTGCTTTTAATTGTGTTAAGAAAGCAGACACTTTCATCGCTTTATCTGCATAGCTATCTTGTCTTATGTTCATGCGATTTAACACTTTTTCTGCCTCAAGTTTTCCTTGTTCATCATGATTATAGAAAATATAGCGTTTTGGATCGACACGCTCCAAACTCGCTTTTAACATATAGCGAAAAGTCTTACCAGTCACCTTATCTACTTCTTTACCTCCACGAGAAGCTGTTCCAGCTAAAATTAACTGATTGACCAATTCGTTGTTTAATCGAACGATTTCTTGTGCAATCATACCACCCATAGATAAACCCAGAAGATTGATTTTTTCATACCCAAGTTCTTGAATAATGGTAATAGCCTGCTCTGCCATTCCTGGAATAGTACCGGCTACTTTCCCCTCACTTGCACCAACACCAGGTAAGTCTAAAACAATGATATGTTGTTTTTCTGAAAGTAAATCAAGTAATTTTGGATCCCAATTATCCAAAGTAGCTGCTAAATGAATAAGCATTACCAAAGGTAGTGCTGACTTCCCTTTCCCAAGTTCTCTATACGCAATTCGGTTACCCGAAACCATAATATACTCATTTTTTGTTGTAATATACGACATATTTTCTCCTTTATACTAAATCACTCTAAAATGTTAATACTGTCTTACCTTTAGAACGTCCATTCGCTACTTTATCTAAAGCTTCATTCACTTGTTCAAATGGATAAACTGTATCAATAGACGGTTTAATCATACGTTCACTAAAAATATCAGCAACTTCTTGTAATTGTTCTCCATTACTTTCTACAAAAATAAAATGATAGTGTACACCATATTGACTTGCCATTTTATCAAATTTGCGGCCTGCCAATCCAAATAAAAATTGTTTCCACTTTGGTAAATGCATTCGTTTGGCAAAATCACCATTTGGCATGGCACGTAAAGAAACGAGATGTCCACCTTTTTTCATAATAGACATTTGTTTCTCTGTTTCTTCTCCACCAAGGGTATCTAAAACATAATCAACTTCCTTTAATAAATTTGTATAATCTTCTTTTTTGTAGTCAATAAAACGGTCAGCACCTAAAGCTAACACACGGTCTTCATTGACACCATCTCCATTCGTAATAACGGTTAGACCTTTAGCTTTTGCAATAGGAATTGCCATGCCTCCAACGCCGCCTGTGCCTCCAGAGATGAAAATAGTTTTTCCCGCTTTTGCATCCATCAATGCCAAAGACTGCATAATAGTTAATGCTGTAAGAGGAATAGCCGCTGCCTCAATATCTGTTAAATATTCAGGGACTTTGGCTAATGCTGATGCATCAACAGCAACAAATTCTGCAAAGGCTCCAATGCTATTTAATGGTAAACGAGCAAAAACACGATCTCCTACATGAAATGTTTTGACATTTGATCCTATTTTTTCAACAAAACCGACTACTTCATTACCTGCCGTTTGTGGTAATTTATATGGAACAATCATCTTTACTTCACCACGAGAAATCATATTGTCAACAGGATTTACACCAGCTGAAACGACTTTCACTAACACTTGATGCGGTTTAATTTCAGGTATATCCATTTCTGTTAAAGTTAAGGTAATATTTTCTTTATGATAAGTTGTATGTTGTGCTACTTTCATTTTGTATTCTCTCTTTCTTTTTGTGTACTTGTATCTGATTCAAGTCTATCTTTATGTTTAATAAAATCTGACTATTATATTAGTCAGATACGATTTTGTCCTACTTCTTGATAAAGATTATGAATGACATCATCTAATGTTTGTTTTGATAGCTGGTTTTCTAATAGACGTTCAGCATCTGAAAAAATAGGAAACATAGCTTTTTCAATATGTTTTCCAACAATACATTCCCTATTGGCATGTTGGTGAATTTGAAAAAGACTAATAGTGTTAACTTCTTGTGTTGCATAATAAATTTCTAATAAAGAAATTTCTTTGGCAGTCTTACTAAGTTCATAGCCTGATTTTCCTTGTCGAGATGTTAAAAGACCTGCATTTTTCAATAGTGCAATCACCTTACGAATATAACTTGCATTTGTTCCCACACTTATTGCCAATGACTGAGAACTTAATACTTCCTTACTTTCGCTAATCATCGTCAAAATATGAAGAGCAACAGAAAATTTTGTATCCATAACGGCTCCTTTCGTAGTTGTATCTGATACAAGAACAACTTTAACATAAAAATATTTTTTTGACAAGCTTTTTTGATAACAAAAATAAAATAAAAATGACTTTTTATAAATATCTATCATCTTTCTAAGAAAATAAGACAATATATCCCGTCTTTATTTTAAATAGTTGCGATAAACAAAATATGTGCTAATATAATTTATAACAAATGAACTAGAAAGGACAAAACATAATGTCTACTTTACACACATTACAACAAACTTTAGCACATCAACAAGTTGATTTATGCTTTATACAAAATCCAAGTACTATTGGTTATTTAACAGGATTTCATAGCGAACCACACGAACGAGTGTTTATGCTTATCCTTGTACCAAATGATAAACCATTACTAGTCTTACCTGCTTTAGATTATGAATTAGCTAAAGAAAGTACAACAGGATTACAATTTTTACCCCACTTTGACAGTGAAAATGTTTGGGAAAAATTGGCACAAACATTACGCCCATATATTTCTCAAGCAAAAAAAGTATCTATTGAGAAAAACTTTGTCACAATGCAAACATTAGAACATTTAACACGTATCTTACCAACCATTCAATTTACGCACGATGTTTCAAGTACGATTGAACAATTAAAACTAATCAAAACACCAGAAGAAATCACTTTATTAAAAGAAGCAGGAAAAACAGCCGACTTAGCTACTAAAATTGCCGCTCAAACATTACAAGAAGGCATTACAGAAAGTGCTGTTATTGCAGAAATTGAATACCAACTAAAAAAACAAAACGTATCCAAAATGAGTTTCGACACAATGGTACTTTCTCAAGCAAACGCAGCAAATCCACATGGTAACCCAGGCTTAAATAAAATTCATTTTAATGAATTTGTACTCGTTGACTTAGGTACAATGCACCAAGGGTACGCTAGCGACATGACACGTACACTATTCTTTGGTGATAACCTATCCAGTGAACAAGAAAAAATTTATAACATTGTTCTTGAAGCACATCACACAGCAAGAGATATGGCAAAAATTGGTATGACTGCTAGCGAATTAGATGCTATTGCCAGAAATATTATTACAAAATACGGATATGGCGATTATTTCACACATCGCCTAGGCCATGGTATTGGACAAACCGTTCATGAATTTCCGTCTATTGCCTCTGGCAATGATTTTGTACTTCAAGAAAATATGTGCTTCTCTATTGAACCAGGTATTTATATTCCTGGAAAAATCGGTGTTCGTATTGAAGACTGCTTCTACCTAACACCAACAGGTGCACAATCCTTTACTTTTAGCCCGTACTCTCTAAATTGGAAAGATTATATTTAATGAAAACAGAGATAATCGACATGCTTACCAGTTCGATTATCTCTGTTTTATCATTCTAAATATTTTTAACATTAAATGAAGAAAGTTTTTTGAAATAAATTCGGCTCTTTTTATTTTAGGTCAATTCGTATTTTTCAATACTTTTATATCATTTGTTCAGACACAAAACGTGCGTATGTTTCATGTGTTTGTAAAAGTTCTTCATGTCTACCTTGTCCAGTAACACAATTATTTTCTAAGAAATAAATTTGGTCGGCATCTACAACTGTTGATAATCTATGAGCTATGACAACAATCGTACGATACTCTTTTAATTTCTTTAAACTTTGATTGATTTTATACTCTGCATCAGCATCTAAATTTGCTGTTGCTTCATCAAACAGAATATAAGGAGAATCTTTCAAATAAGCTCTTGCTATTTGCAATCTTTGCTTTTGTCCTCCAGAAAGTAATTTGCCATTTTCTCCAACTTGACTATTCAACCCTTCGGATAATTGTTTTATTTCATCTGTAAGAGATACCATGGACAATGCTTCGTCTAAGTCTTTGTCTGTCACTAGTTTGTCTATCCCAAAGCAAAGATTTTCACGAATGGTACCAGAAAGAACAGCATTGGATTGTGCCACTAAAGCAAATAATTGTCGCCAATTTCGTAAATCATATTGATAAATATCTTTTTCACCGATTTCAATACTTCCTCCTGTAATATCATAAAATCTTAAAAGGAGATTGATAATAGTTGATTTACCAGCACCAGACGGACCAACAATCGCAATTTTTTGATAAGGTTTAATGATTAGATTCACTTTATCTAATACAGGCTTATCAGAAGAATAACTAAACGATACATCTTTAAATTGAATGGTTTCAACATTCATAGAAATTTCTGTTCCTTCATACTCCTCACTAGGTATTTCTAATAAATTCATTATTTCTGTTGTAGCACCCTTTTGTTTCGCAAATTCTGCAGAAACAGACGATAATGTACCTATTGGATTTAAAAGTTGCAACAAATAAATAATAAAGGAAACTAATGTACCAACACTTAAATCTCCTAACGCTACTCTCTGACCACCATATAAAAATACAATAGCTATAACACCAAAAATAAAAAGTAGTGCAAATGGTGATTCAAACGATAGTACTAAATCTGTTTTTAAAGCGTGTTTTCGGATAGAATCTACTCTTTTTTCTTGTTTAGTTGCGATACTTTTCTCTGCAACATTTGCTTTAATCATTTCTATCTCCTGAAAAGATTCAGCAATATTCCCACTTAGTAAACTTGTTTCTTCTTGAAGTGATTTATTTGCTTTTTCACTAATATTAGAAATTGGTATAATCAACAACGCCATAATAGGTAATGTAATAATCAAAACGAGAGAAAGTTTCCAATCCAAATACAATAATACACTCACTGTTCCAATTAGAATGATAATACTTGCCACTAATTGTGGTATACTTTTTATCAAAAAATCTCTAATAACAAGTGTATCATTCACAATTCTAGAAGCTAACTCTCCACTTTTTCGATAATGAAAAAAACTCATTTTCTTACTATAAAATTGACTGATTAAATGCTTTCTAAGTGAAGCAACTTGATTCTCACCTGCCACAGCAAATACGTAATTACCAAATGACAAAATTAATGCTTGAAGTAGTAACATACCTATGAGAATACCTAAACTATTTATATCCAAAGAAGTATCTGAATCAACCACTTTTCTTAAAAAAAGAGGAATGATTAAATTTGTTAAAGATGATGCAATAACCAAAATAACTCCGAGAGACATTTTATGTGTCCACACCCACAATTTATTTTTTTTCATATAGTAACTCCTTTCAATATCTTACAATTAATAGGTCCTATTAAAAAAACAAGTAATAAAGTATACAAACAGAAGCTAAATTCTCCTAATAAATTTTATCAATAGATACAACAAATACCGACTGATAATTCATATAAAACTGAAATTTTTTAATTGCTTGTTCCTTCTCCTCAAATAATTGAAATAAAAATCCTTTTAAACAATATTATATATATTGGCAAATATTTAAAATTCTCCATCAATATAGAGCTTATTTATCAGCTGTTTGCATCACACACATTAAACCTTTTTCAAAAGAAAACGTCATCGTGTCTGTTAAAAACTCATTGCTGATTAAAGAAACAGGATACTCATAATTGGCTTTGTTCAAAGGATATTTCGCATTAATTAAACTCAATGCTTTTAAGGGGGTCATACCAATAAAGGACAAATATTTTTTCGTTTTGTCGTGTGTTAACGTATACTCTCCCGGTTCATAAAAACGTATCGTATTGCCCTTTTCAATCAAACGAAATTTTGTCAACCACTTTTGAAAACGTGATTGGTACACAAACCACAGATTACAAATCAAGTGGTCAATACGTCCACCACTTAAAGAACCCAAAATGATAATTTCTTCAATATCATCGTCATTTTCTTGGCTTAACACATGCATAAGAGCATACTGCAAATCAGTATCATCCTTTTCACAAGGCAACACAATACTCTCTTTACTATCCGGTTTCTCAACCGAATCAAAATCTCCAATAGCCCAGTCCAGCACATACCCAGCATCTACTAAGCGTTTGGCACCAGCATCAACACCAATTAACATATCATACGAGATTGTTTTTAAATATGCTAAATCAGGGTCTGGTGCTCCAGCACAAAAAACAATTTTTTTACCCATATTACTGCACGGCTTTCAAACTTAAAATAGCTTGCTCTATATTTGGTGCATTGTAAATATAAGAGCCTGCGACAACAATATCCACACCTGCTTCGTGACATAATTGAGCAGTTTTATCATTGATACCTCCGTCTACCTCAATGACATAGGTATACTTTCTTTCTTTACGCAATGTATCTAATTGTCTAATTTTATCTAATGTTGACGTGATAAACGCCTGACCACCAAAACCGGGATTTACTGTCATGACAAGCACTAAATCTACATCTGCTAAAATAGGTTCAATTGCACTTACTGGTGTCGCAGGATTGATAACAACTCCAGATTTTACACCAGCCTGTTTAATTTGTTGTAAAACACGGTGTAAATGTGTACACGCTTCATAATGAACGGAAATAATATCCGCACCCGCTTTAGCAAAAGCGTCAATATACTGATCAGGATTTGAAATCATTAAATGACAATCCAATGGTAAATTGGTAACTTTGCGAAGTGCTTCAACAATATTTGGTCCTAATGTTAAATTAGGTACAAAATGTCCGTCCATTGCATCAATATGAATCAAATCAACTCCATAGTGTTCAACTAATTTAACATCTCTTTCTAAATTGGCAAAATCTGCACTTAAAATAGACGGTGCTACTTGCATCTATATTCCTCATTTCTTTTTAGTTTATTCTTTTTAACTATTTTTTATAAATTATTTTTTTGTTTTTTATTTCATCATGAAATTGTACATAATGCTGATAACGTTGATTTAAACCTACATTCGTATCGAGTTGTTTCTTCACAGCACAATGCGGTTCGTGCGTGTGTAAACAACCACGGAATTGACAGTCCTGCTTAAATGTAAAAAAGTCAACAAAACATTGTTCTAGTTCTTGTAATGACATATCAAAAAAATCAATGGCACTAAACCCGGGTGTGTCTGCGATAAAGCACCCCTCCACATCATGTACTTCTACATGCCTTGTTGTATGACGACCACGTCCCAAATGTGTTGAAATATCTCCTGTTTTCAAATCTAATTCAGGTAATAGCTCATTTAAAAGTGTTGATTTACCTGCTCCCGATTGTCCCATTAAAACCGAAAGCTTACCTTGTAAAACATTTTTTAATGTTGATAATACATTTTCTTGGTGTGAATAAAAGACTGTATATCCTAATTGCTCATAATACTGACACATTTGATGTATAGACGTCCTATCTTCTATTAAATCACATTTGCTTACATAAATAACAGGTTGTATCATCAGCTGTTCCAATGTCACAATAAACCGATCTAATAAAAAACTAGAAAAATCCGGTTCAATAGCCGACATCACGATAATGCCTTTATCCACATTGCAAATAGGCGGTCGAACGAGTTCATTTTTTCTTGGAAATAGCTTTAATAATACACCTTCTTTGTCATTAGTACTTTCAAACTCAACAAAATCTCCAACCAAAGGTTTTTGATTGCTTGCACGGAAATTTCCTCTCCCTCGTGTTTGATACACTTTTTGATTAGCTTCCACATAATAAAAACCACTTAACGCTTTAATAATTTGTCCTTTTATGCCTATCACCTCATTTATTTACTACAATTCTATCATAAAGTACCTACTCGGAACAGATAAATCATTTTCTATTTAAAAAATATGATAAGATAATCTTCACTCATCTATTAGTATTTTTGAATATACATTTAATCTTATATTGATTATACCATATTAACAGAACAATACGAACGATCGACTATACTTGTCTTTATACCAAACCGTGTTGGTGGCTTTCAGCCACCAACACGGTTTTACGAAGTACCATAAAAACACAAAAAGCACCCTAAGGTGCTTCTCGTATGACTATTCAACGTCTTCTTTAATGTCTTCAACAGATTCTTTTACATCTTCTACAACTTCTTCAGCTGTATCTTTTACTTTTTCTGCTTTAAATGATAGTTGAGATTTCAAACCTTCAACATTTTCTTTTAATGTGCCACGTAATTCTTCTGTTGATTGTAAAGCCGCTTCTTTTAATTCTTGACCTTTAATGCTTGCTAGTTCAACATAATCTAAAGCAACAGCTTTTAAATCTTCTGCTTTATCAGCAATATCTTCACGTAATTCTTCACCTTTTTTAGGTGCGTATAATAATGCTACAACAGCTCCTGTTGCCGCTGCTAAAACAGTTGTAAATACATATTTTAATTTCATGTTATTCTCTCCTTATCTCATTAAAATTTTTTGATTGTTGTTGGTTTTTTCTTTGTTGTCGATTTGAAAATTTTGCTGACTGCACTTCCCATTTTCACAACAGACTTACTTGCTTGTTTTTTTCTTAAAACAAATGATTTTGATAAATTGTTCGCAGATGTATTCACATTTGAAACAGATACACCTAATTCACCCAATGCTTTAAAAACAGGATCTGTTTGTTCTAATTTACCATTGATGTCATTGACTAAATAATTCGCTTTATTTAATAAGCCTTCAACTTCGATTGATAAACTATCAACATCTTTTGTGACAATATCAAGACTATTTTTTACTTCATTCAATAATTGATTTGTTGTTTTAACAACACCCATCAATCGTTGTATAAATAATACTAATACAATCACTAACACAATGCAAGCAACTAACAACAAAGATAATAAAATATTATTAAAGCCCATAATGTTCTCCTTGTTCTATGTTTTTCTGTTTTCTTTTTCTCTTTTCTTGAATGATACGTGATAAATCAGTAATCACTGGTAACTCAATTCTAAAAGTAGAACCACTACCTACAACACTTTCAACACTAATACTTCCTTTGTACCCTTCAATCAATTCTTTTGCAATGGATAAGCCTAAACCATTTCCGCCTTTATGACGAGATCTAGCTTTATCAACTCTGTAAAATCTCGCAAATACTTCCTTCATGTCTTTTTCAGAAATACCTTCTCCAAAATCTTGAACAGAAATTTGTACATTATTCAATGTTTTAGATAAAGACAAATGTATTTGAGGAATATCCGTTGAATATTTCACAGCATTATCCAATAAAATAATCAAAACTTGTTCTAAGTGATGACGAGAAATAGATACCCAAATTTCTGTTTCATCTTTAGGATAATCATTCTCAAGTTGAAACTTAAATTTCGGATGAATAAGCTCAAAATTATGATGAACTTGGTTGACTAAACCAACGACTTCTGTCATTTCATTTTTGTAGTGAATACCAACTTGTTCAGCTCGAGATAAATCTAACATTTCTTGTACTAATGTTTTCATTCTTCCTATCTCTGATAAAGAAGCTGTCAATGATTCTTCTAAAACTTTAGGATCATCTTTTCCCCAACGATTTAATAATTGCAAATGCCCTTCAACAATGGCAACCGGCGTTCTTAATTCATGAGAAACGTCCTCCACAAATCTTTTTTGATGTGTGATATACATAGCCATTGTATCCAATAAATCATTAAAACCAATGGATAGATCTGTTAGCTCATCGCTTTTTCTTCTTGATAAATCCATACGTTTATCAGAAAGTGCATCTTCTTTTAACTCTGCCATAATATCTGTCATGTGCTTAATTGGTTTAAAGAAAATATAAGCAACAATATTTCCTGCAATCATACAAATAACAATCGCAATCAAAGTAATAAAACCATATGTTTTATAAATATTGTTAACATGTTGATAATAGTGATTCAATCCAAATATCAGTTGCATATATCCTTTTGATTCTTGCGTTTTTTCATCAATAATGGCATGGGTTGTAATAACAACGTCTTTTTTATTATTTTTTATAACAGATAATTCATCATTTTTTGGACTAAATACTATTTTAGGAAAAGGCAAACTTTCATAAATTAGTCTATTTTCCGTATTAAAAATTCTCACTTCAATATTATCATTTGTAAAATGATAAGGTATAGCAGCCGTCGTTGAAAATTCTGTTTGACGTGTAGATGTTGTAAAGAAATCATGAAGATTTTGTTCGTTTAAAGGTTCAGATGATTGAGATAAAATACGGACCATTGTTTGAGAATATTGCGTAATTAAATTTATCTCTGATGAAAAAACCTGATCCTTTAAAAAGAGAACCATGACATAAGAAATAGATAAGTATAATAAAGAAAAAATAATACTTAACATACCTGCCCATTTCCAACGTAATGACAAGTTATTGGAAAATAACTTTTTTATCATGACCTCATAACATATCCTGTACCACGTACAGTTTGCACATAACTTTTTTGATTAGGTCTATCAATTTTATTTCTCAAATAACGAACATATACATCTACAACATTTGTTTCAACTTCTGGTTTATATCCCCAAACACGTTCTAATAGCACATCACGAGATAAGACAACATTGATATTTTCCATTAAGGTTAACAACAATTCATATTCACGTTTTGTTAAATCAATCACTTCACCGTCACGTTTTACAATACGATTTTCTTTTTCAATCATTAAATCTTTATACGTTACAACCGTTTGTTTTTGATTTTTAGCATCATCTGCTAAATCAATACGTCTAAATAGAGAGCGTAAACGTGCCAATAATTCTTCTATGGCAAAAGGTTTTACGATATAATCATCTGCCCCTTGATCTAATCCAGATACTCTATCTAAAACAGAATCTCTCGCTGTCATAATGATAATAGGCGTTTCTTTCGTTGGTCGTATACGACGACAAACTTCTAACCCATTCAATTCAGGTAACATTAAATCTAATAAAATAACATCCCACTCTTTATTTAATGCTGCGTCTAAACCGCTGCGTCCGTCATGATAGATTTCCGTTTCGTACCCCTCATGTTTTAATTCTAACTCTACAAAACGTGCTAAATTCTTTTCATCTTCAATAATCAAGACACGCTTTTTATCTGTGTGTTCCATGCTTTTCTTCCTTTCATAAAAAGTTCGATATTACTTAATAATATCATACATTAAAACGGATAAATTTACCATTAAAATTACTTTTTATTGTTCAAAAAACTCTTTATATAGTGCACGAACCGCTCTATGTTCGTCTTGGGGTGCAATACCAAAAATAATACTTACTTCTGATGACCCTTGGTTAACCATTTGAACGTTGACATTTGCATTGGCAAAAGCGTTTGCCGCACGTGCAAGCGTCCCTACTGATTCAACCATTCCTTCCCCTACAATCATAACTAAACAAATTGGATCTTTGAAGCGAACTTCATCAGCATTTAATTCATATTTTAATCGTTGTAATAAAATAGCACTTTTCTCAGGAGATAATTGATTATCACGAATTAAAATGGTAATATCGTCAATTCCTGATGGCATATACTCATAACTAATATCTAATTCATCACAAATTTTTAATGCTCTACTCCAAAAACCAACTTCTCTATTCATCAAATATTTTTCAATATAGACTGTTGTAAAGCTAGGCATACTTGCAATACCAGATACTGTATGCACTGATTTTGGAACACTTTTCGTGATTAATGTTCCCGCTGCTGTTGGATTATTCGTATTCTTTACACGAACTGGAATCCCCTCTGAAAAGGCAGGTTGTAAAGCTTCATCATGCACTACACTAAAACCAGCATAAGACAATTCACGCATTTCACGATATGTTAAATGTTCTAATTGAATAGCATTTTTTACAATATTTGGATTAGCTACACAAATACCGTCAACATCTGTAAAGTTTTCATATAATAAAGCACGTACCCCTTTGGCAACAATCGCTCCTGTAATATCTGAGCCACCTCTTGAGAATGTCACCAGTTTTCCATCTAGTGTATACCCAAAAAAGCCTGGAAAAACAACGATTTCTTTATAATTTCTTAATTTTTTTAAATTTTCATACGAAATAGGTAATACATTGGCATTTCCTGGTTCGTCACTCACGAATAATCCTGCATCTTTTGGATTGACATAAACAGCAGGTAAACCCTCTTTTCTAAAATAGGCAGCAATGAGCTTTGCATTATTATCTTCTCCGCTTGCTTTTAAAGCGTCCATAAAATACGATGGTTGTGACATATCACTTGTTATTAAAGTATGTAAATTTTCTTTTATATCCTCTAAAACAGGTTCTTCTATTTGTAAATCAGTAACCATTTGTGCATAACGTTCTAATACATGTTGAAACTGTGCGGAATAATCTTGATTATTTAATGCTTGTTCTCCTAATGCAATGAGCATATCCGTTACTTTCTCATCATCTTTAAATCTTTTTCCAGGTGCAGATACAACAACTAAACGGCGATCTGCATCAGATTTTATAATTTGAAATACTTTTTTTATTTGTTCTGCCGAGGCTAATGAACTCCCACCAAATTTAACAACTTTCATTTTATTTCCTCCATAATATGCTGATGTTTAAACTTGTTTTTGACCTTGTGTCATATAAATCGTTAAAATAGAAATATCCGCTGGATTTACACCACTAATACGGCTAGCTTGCCCTAATGTTTCTGGTTGAATGAGTTTCAAACGTTGTCTTGCTTCTGTTGCTAGACCATTGATTGTATCATAATCAATAAATGCTGGAATTTTTTTCTCTTCCATTTTTTTCAATCGTTCTACTTTCTCAATCGCTTTAGCAATATATCCTTCATATTTTATTTGAAGTTGCACTTGTTCGTGAATATCTCGTGGCAATGTATTTTCCAACGGTGCAAACTGTAAAATATCTGAATAAGTTAATTCAGGGCGTTTTAATAAATCTGATGCTAATACACCGTCTTTTAACTCTGCAGATTGTTTTTCTTGTAAAAAGGTTTGTAGTGCCTCTGTTGGTTTCAAACGTGTCGTTCTTAAACGTTCAATCTCTTCTTTAACAGATTCTTTTTTGTGTAAAAAGGCTTGATAACGTGTATCTGTGACTAATCCAATTTGATGTCCAATATCCGTTAAACGTAAATCGGCATTATCGTGACGTAATAACAAGCGATATTCCGCACGTGATGTTAATAAACGATACGGCTCAATCGTTCCTTTTGTCACCAAATCATCAATCATCACACCAATATATGCATCACTACGTTTTAAAACAAGGGGCTCTTTTCCTTGTACGCTAAGAGCAGCATTGATACCAGCAATCAACCCTTGACCTGCTGCTTCCTCATATCCAGATGTCCCGTTCATTTGTCCTGCTGTAAATAAATGCTTAATTAACTTTGTTTCTAAAGACGGACGAAGTTGATGTGGTTTAATCACATCGTACTCAATCGCATATCCTGTACGCATCATTTTCGCATGTTCCAATCCCTCAATAGAATGCAACATATCTTCTTGTACCTCTTCAGGCAAAGAAGATGACAAACCTTGTACGTATACCTCTTCTGTATGTTCTCCTTCTGGTTCTAAAAATAGTTGATGACGAGGTTTATCACTAAAACGAACAATTTTATCTTCAATGGACGGACAATATCTCGCACCAACACCTTCTACAATACCTGTAAACATCGGTGCACGATGTAAATTGCCACGAATAATCTCATGTGTTTTTTCATTCGTATACGTTAACCAACAAGGAATTTGATCGTAACGATACTCACTATCTTTTGTTTCAAAACTAAAATGATTTGGCGTATCATCACCCGGTTGAATTTCTGTTTTTGTATAATCAATCGTTGAAGATAAAACACGTGCTGGCGTTCCAGTTTTAAACCTTGCTAATTCAAAACCTAATTCCTCTAAATGCTCTGATAATTTAATAGACGGCTGTGAATTATTTGGACCAGACGAATAAACAACTTCTCCAATTATAATTTTCCCACGTGAACTTGTTCCTGCTGTTAACACAACAGCTTTTGCACGGTATACAGCACCTGTATGTGTCATGACACCACAACATGTATTATTTTCAACAATCAAACGTTCTACTGTGCCTTGACGTAGCGTTAAATGTTCTTGTTTTTCAATGGTATGTTTCATTTCTTGTGCATATAAATGTTTATCAGCTTGAGCACGTAATGCTTGTACCGCAGGCCCTTTACCAGTATTTAATAAACGCATCTGAATATACGTTTTATCAATATTTTTTCCCATTTCTCCACCAAGAGCATCAATCTCACGTACCACAACACCTTTTGCTGGTCCTCCAATGGAAGGATTGCACGGCATAAACGCAACCATATCTAAATTGATTGTTAATAATAATGTGTCTTGTCCCATACGTGCTGAGGCAAGAGCTGCCTCCGAACCGGCATGTCCTGCTCCAACAATAATGACATCATAATGTCCTGCTTCATACATTTCAACCATATATATCTCCTTAACTCTATTGATTTTTTATTCTTTTCGTATTCATTTCAAATCATTTGAACGCATACTATTTTTTCTTTGTTATATATACTCTTATTGCTTACTTAACACAAACTTTAAAGCTGATTAATTTTATTTTCCTAAACAAAATTGACTAAATAGCTCTGTCAATAATTCATCTTGAACCGTATCTCCTGTAATTTCACCTAACAGTTCCCAAGCTCTTGTAAAATCAATTTGAATTAAATCGACTGGCACTTCTAAATCAATAGCTTGTAAAACATCTTTCAATTTTTCAATGGCTTGTTGAATGAGCGTAATATGTCGCACATTCGATACATACGTCGCATCTTTATCATTTACTTGTCCAGCAAAAAACCACTCTGCAATTTTTTCTTCTAATTTATCAATACCTTGATTATTTAATACGGATAAAGGAATCACATTATCCATATCAGTATATGGCAATAACTCCTCCATATATAACTGACTAGGCAAATCTATTTTGTTTAGTAAAATTAAACGTTTCATACCTTTTGTCATCTCTAATAATGATTTATCTTCATCTGATAATTGTTCAGATTGATTTAAAATCAATATAATAAAATCGGCATCAAGAATAGCTTTCTTACTACGTTTCACACCAATTTGTTCGACCACATCATCCGTATCACGAATACCTGCTGTATCAACTAATTTTAGTGGAACACCTCGCACATTTACATATTCTTCAATCGTATCTCTTGTTGTACCAGCAATATCTGTTACAATCGCCTTATCTTCTCTTAATAAGCGATTTAATAAACTTGATTTCCCAACATTTGGACGCCCAATAATTGCTGTTTGTAAACCGTCACGCAAAATTTTACCTTGCTGTGCTGTCTGTAATAGATACTCTAATTTTTCTTTGACATCTATTGATTTTTCTTTTAATAGTGCCAGAGTCATTTCTTCAACTTCGTCATATTCGGGATAATCAATATTCACTTCAACTTGCGCCAATGTATTTAAAATGTCTTGACGTAACTGGCGAATCAATGATGATAAATGACCGTCTACTTGTTTTAATGCGACAGACATAGATGTATCTGTTTTTGCACGAATTAAATCCATAACCGCTTCAGCTTGAGATAAATCGATTCGCCCATTTAAAAAAGCACGTTTTGTAAATTCGCCTGGTTCTGCTAATCTCGCACCTTGCTCCAAAACCGTTTGTAACACTTTGTTGACAACAACAATCCCACCGTGGCAATTTATTTCAACAACATCCTCTTTTGTAAACGTCTTTGGTGCTTTCATCACACTAACCATAACTTCATCAATCTGTTGTAATGACGTTGGATGTTGAATATGTCCATAATGAATGGTATGTGACGGTACTTTTGTTAAATCTTTTTCTTTAAATAATGTATTCGCAATATCAATAGCCTTTTCTCCCGATAGACGCACAATACCAATAGCTCCCTCACCTAATGCTGTTGAAATTGCTGCAATTGTATCAAATTCAAACATGTTTTCACCTTTTCTATATAAAATAAAAGTGCAAACGACGCCTAGTAAAACTAAGACGAAGATGCACTTTCACTGCTCTTCATATTAACAGTTATATCATAACAAAACATTGTAAAAATGCAAGTCATTCATAACAAATTCATATCTTTTAGCACTAAATATCTTCAATACGATTGAAAAAAACAAATACTGCTTTAAGCGGTTTATATACTATAAATAAATAAATGATATTTAAAAGCATTGTTGGGATTACTTTGTTCACAAGATAGCCGAAAAAACTCATATCTACACTCCCTATCGCTAAAGCAACAAAAAACTGTAATAGATTACACAAAAAATTACTAAAAGCAACAACTAAAACTAATGTTAAAAAGGTTTTTTCTAATTTTGGCTCAATCTGTTTAATCATATACAGAATAGCCACAAATGTGACTGTATAAAAAGACAATACTGAAGCATAATACGCATCATAAATCAAACCAAATACAATAGCTAATAAAACACCATGACTTCTTGGTATCCAAAAATTTATCATGATAAGCATGGTTAAAAAGAGTTGTGTCACCATAATAAAATCAGGTGTAAAAAACATATTTTTTGTATATACAGATATTACACCGTCAAAAATAATAGCTGCCAATAACAAAATCGGAATAAAGAGATAATCTACGATATAACGTTTCATTGGCTAACACTCTCACTTCCACGTTTAATGACAGTGACATATTTAATATCATAATGATCACTCGTTGGTGTCACCATGACTTCTTTAAATAATCCCGTATTATCGACTGCTACCGAAGAAACTTTTCCAATCGCTAAAGAGCTAGGGCCTACACCGTTCATACCTGATGTCATCACATTTTGCCCTTCTTTTATATCTGCGTCTAAACGTACATTAGACATCACATACATTTTTGACTTACTATCATATTTGTTAATGACACCATATTCTGTTTTATCTCCAATTTGTATCATTGCAGAAACAGAAATATTGGTAGATTGTACACTTGTTAATAATCCGACTTTTGCACTCGTCGCATTTACAGAAATAATACGACCAATTAATCCATTATTTCCCATAACAAGCATACCAACCTGTAATTGTGCATCTGTTCCTTTGTCAATAATTAATTGTTCATTCCACATATCTGGTGTTCGTGCAATAACAGCACTCACAACAGTTGTGTAATCTGATAAATTCCCTTTTAATTCAAGTGCTTTTTTTAGTTGTTCATTTTCTTTTTCTAATGTTTCATTTTTAGATTGTAATTCAAATAAGTGATCAATATGAGATTTCAATACTTTATTCTCTTCATAAGTACTGAATAATCGAGAAATAGACTCTCCGAGTCCATTTACCCATTCAACAGGTTTACCAAAAATACGATTAACTAAACTAATAGATTCATTCCCTGTTGACAAAATCGTATTTTGACCTCCATTAAATGTAGATAGTACTGCTAAAGCAATAAACACTACCATTGTGACGACAAAAAAAAGTAACTTTCTATTATTAAAAAATTTATTCAATCTTTTTCCTCCTTGTCGTCTTTCACATGATACAATCATACCACCACATACAAATTTTTTCATTACAAATTTACTATTTTTTGAAAATTTTTTATAAACGAAAAAAACAAAAAAACTATTCGAGAAAAAAACAAACATTATTTTTTGTTTTTACCGAATAGTTCCCATTATTTTTCTAAAACATTTATGCTAATTCAATTTTGATGATTTTAACTTTCATCACACCCCCAGGAGTGTCGATAGCTACTTCATCATTTAATTTTTTACCAATCAACGCACGAGCAATTGGAGAATCATTAGAAATTTTACCTTCTAACGGACTTGCTTCTGCTCCACCTACAATCGTATATGTTTCTTCTTCCCCGTCTGGTAACTCAATAAAAGTGACTGTACGTCCTAAAGATACTTCATCTTTAGCAATATTATGATCATCAATAATTTCTGAGAAACGTAACATTTTTTCAATCGTTGTAATACGACCTTCTACAAATGCTTGTTCATCTTTTGCTGAATCATATTCAGAGTTCTCAGATAAATCACCATAACTACGAGCTACTTTTATACGATCAATAATTTCTGGTCTTTTCACTAATTTTAACTCTTCCAATTCAGCTTCTAATTTTTGTTTCCCCTCAAGCGTCATTGGATATGTTTTTTCTTCCATGTTGTTTACACAACCTTTCATTCATAATTCAAAGTAGTAGCAATAAGATACCATGAACTGATTAGAAAATCAATTCAAAATTAAAAAATATATTGCTTATATCAAAAACTTATAAATTATCACTAAAAATTTTCGTATGTTTGTACATTATTGATAGTGTTATTTACTTTTTATGCAATAAGTCTTTAGCGTGTAATAATGCAGTATCTGTAATATCATCACCAGCTATCATACGTGCAATTTCAACTATTCTTTCCTCTATTGTTAATAGTGATACATATGTTTTTGTTCTATCCTCAACAATTTCTTTTTTCACAACTAAATGATGATCAGCAATTGCTGCTACTTGAGGTAAATGTGAAATACATAATACTTGTGTATCATGAGCAATCAAAGACATTTTATTTGCAATCGCTTGAGAAACACGTCCACTTACTCCTGTATCAATCTCATCGAAAATGACGGTTGAAATACCTTGTGTTTTTGTGAAAATTGTTTTTAAAGCAAGCATCATACGTGATAACTCCCCGCCACTAGCTACTTTAGCTAAAGGTTTTAAAGGCTCACCAATATTTGTCGCAATTAAAAATTCAATATCATCAATACCATTGGCCTTAAATTTCACTTTATCTTGATGTTCTTTAAAATGTACTTTAAACATCACTTTATCCATATATAAATCAGACAATTGTGTATGAATACTTTGTTCTAAAATCATTGCTTTTTCTTTTCTTAATGTTGATAATACTGTAGCACTTTCAAGTAATAACTCTCTATCTTTTAAAAAGGTTTGTTGTGCTTTTTGCAAATAACTGTCTTTATTTAATAATGTATCTAGTTCCAATTTAATAGCATCATAATAAGCACGCACCTCATCAATCGTCTGCTTACCAAAAGATTGTTTTAACTGATCCAATTCATTTAAACGGTCATCAAAAGCTTTTACCGTTTCTTCATCGTATTCAATTATTTCCAATGCTTTAGCAATATCTTTAGATACTGTTTGTACTTGTTCATAGACATCATTTAATACAGTATCAACATGATGATACGCATCTCCTAAAAGGGACAATTCAGATATAGCTTTAGACAATAATTCTTTCACACTAATATTATCATCTGACAAAAGCATATCGACATTTGTCAATGCTCTTAGTCTTGTCACATCTTCTTGTATCTGTTTTAACGTTTGTTCCACTTGTACATCTTCATGCTCTTTTGGATTTACTTTTTCAATCTTTTTAATCTGGGATTCCAATAAAGAAATTCTGTTTGTGTCTTGCTTATCCGATACCATCAATTCTTTCAATGTTTTTCTTGATGACGTATACGCTTGATATAGTTGACGATAACGATCCATTTCCTTGGATATCTCTTGCCCTCCAAACACATCTAACATGAACAAATGTTGCGTATCGTCCATTAAATGTTGATGCTCATGTTGACCATGAATATCAATTAAAGAAGAACCTATTTCTTTTAAAATTGATACTGTCACCAAAATACCATTGATACGAATCGTATTCTTACCCGTTTTATGTAATTCTCGATAAACCATTAACTGATTATCCTCATAAGGAATATGATGCTTTTCAAGCATTTTTTGTGTTTCAATCAAATTATCAATATCAAATAAACCTTGAAGAATAGCTTTATCTTGCCCGAAGCGAATGTACTCACTTGAACCTCTTGCTCCAACAATCAATGACACCGCATCAATAATAATGGATTTCCCTGCTCCAGTTTCTCCAGTCAATACCGTCATACCAGAAGAAAAATCAACTGTTAATGCCTCAATAATCGCAAAATTTTGAATAGACAATGTTTGTAACATCACGTCACCTCCTTACTTTTTCACTAATGTTTCTGCAGCTTGCATGACAATATCATGTATATCCACACACACATCATTTTTGTTTAGATCATGCGTCAATTTTAAACATGCTAAAAATTCAATATTACCCGAACCACCTGTTATTGGCGAAAATGTTAAACCAATTACATCATATCCAATGCTCGTGGCAAAATGTAAAATATCATGTATCACTTCTTCATGAACATGTGTATCTTTAACAATACCTTTTTTCCCTACTTTTTCTCTACCTGCTTCAAATTGAGGTTTAATCAATACAACAACATAACTATTCTTTTCTAATATATTGGCTAAAGTAGGTAAAATCAATCTTAAAGAAATAAACGATACATCAATTGTTGCAAAATTAGGTTGCCCTCTCTTAAAATCACCTAATTGAGCATATCGAAAATTCACACGTTCCATAACATCTACACGCTCATCTTGTCGTAATTTCCAATGCAACTGATTGTATCCTACATCTAGAGCATAGCATAACGCTGCTCCATTTTGTAAAGACACATCCGTAAAACCACCTGTTGACGCACCAATATCTAACACACGCTTACCGGTTAAGTCAAGATGAAATAACTCGATTGCTTTTTCTAATTTCAATCCACCTCGACTGACATACTTCAGTGTTTCTCCTTTAATATGAAGTTGTTTTGTTATCGATAGTTTTTCTCCAGCTTTATCAATTCGTTCATTATTTTCATCATAAATCTGTCCAGCCATAATCATTCGTTTGGCTTTTTCTCGAGTATCCGTTAAACCTTGCTGGACGACTAGTAAATCTGCTCTTTCTTTTTCCATATATCTCCCATTATTTCACATAATTTAAAAAATCCAGTAATAATTCACTATCCAAAGTCGGATATACTTTTTTCAAATTATCTATTGCTTTTTCTGCACGGCTAATTTCTTGAAATAAACTTTCTCTTGCACCACTAATGCCTAATAAAGACGTATACGTACTTTTTTGCAATATAGCATCTTTCCCTTGAATTTTTCCCTCTATATCAAAAGAGCACTCTACATCTTTTAAATCATTGTGTATTTGAAAAGCTAGCCCGAAAGAACGAGAAAACGCCTCTAATAATACTTGTACTTTTTCACAAGCATTTGATAATACCGCACCAGCAAAAGTAGCATATCGAATCAAATCGCCTGTTTTGCGAGCATGAATAGATTTTAGCGTATCTAAAGAAACGTGTTGATTCTCGGCTTGAATATCGCCCATTTGACCACCAATCATACCATTTGGTCCCGCACAAATAGCTAATTGTGATACTAAAAGAACTTTTTGAATATCAGGGACATCACTTTGACAAATCAATTCAAATGCTTTTGTATTGAATGCATCGCCAGCAAGAATGGCAGTTGCCTCGTCAAATTGTTTGTGGTTAGTTAACTTTCCACGTCTATAATCATCATTATCCATTGCCGGCAAATCATCATGAATTAAAGAATAAGTATGTATATACTCTAATGCAAGTGCTATAGGATAGCCTTTTGATACATCTTTTCCTAATGCTTGTATAGTAGCTAGTAAAAGCATTGGACGTACTCTTTTCCCACCATTTGTTAATGAATAGTGCATTGCCTCTTTTAAACGAATATCATTTATAGTTGTAAGAGAATTTTCTAAATATTGTTCAAAATCTGTTATTGTTGTTTTAAATGTGTGTATATTCATAAATATTATCCATTCGTATCCAAAATAGTTTCTTCTCCATTTTCAAGAACTAGTTTTGTGACTGTTTTTTCTGCATTTTCTAATGTTTGTTTGCAATATTGACTTAATTCAATACCTTTTTGAAATTGTTTTAATGCCTCTTCTAAAGGGACATCTGCTCTTTCTAATTGTTGTACAATGACTTCTAATTCTTTTAACGCTTCTTCAAAACTCTTTCCTTTAGCCATTTTTAACCTCTTCTTTCTATTTCTTCAACAGACTGAATAACTGCATTCGCTTGCCCGTCGACTAATGTAATCGTAATGTGTTCATCTACTTTTAAATCGTGCACACTGGATACTACCTTATTTTCTTTGGTCACATAACTATAACCTCTAGACATACTTTTTAATGGACTTAATAAATCTAATTTTTGTATTAACAAATCCGCTTTCTTTTCTTTTTCTTGATTTATCTGCTTATAATATTGAAGCAACTGTGTACGCAATGCATCTACTGTTTGTTTATATTCGTCTATTTTATACGTGGGACTAACATGTTCAAACTGCCAATCAAGCTTATCAAATTGCCCTTTTTTTTGTAGCAGTAATTGTGTCATACGATTGCTGAGTGTTTGATGCATGTAGTCTAATTTTTGTACATAACTATCGTACAAACGTTCCGGTTGTGTAAACACATAAGACTGGTCTAATTGATATAATTTTTTCTTTAAACTATCTAACTCATTATTCATCGCAAGTGTTAGTCGATGAAACCATGTATCCAATGTATACAAGACATCTCTTAGTACTGGAACAGCACATTCTGCCGCAGCAGTTGGTGTTGGCACACGCAAATCTGCTACATAGTCTGTTAGCGTTGTATCCGTTTCATGCCCAACAGATGAAATAACGGGAATGGAACATTCATAAATGGCACGTACTACTTCTTCTTCATTGAATGACCATAAATCTTCAATAGAGCCACCACCTCGTGCAATAATGACCGTGTCGTATGTATATGTAGACATCATAATACGTCGTAAACTATTTACAATACTACTCGCTGACTCTTTTCCTTGAACAACCGTTGGATACACATCTAACGCAACAATCGGATACCGTCTTAAAATTGTTTGTTGTATATCGTGAATCACTGCGCCACTTTGACTAGTTACAATAGCAATTCGTTTAGGGAATCTAGGAATGGCTTTTTTAGGTGCAGAAAACAATCCTTCTTTTGTTAACTTTTCTTTTAATTGTTTATATGCTTGAAAAAGTGCACCCGCACCCGCCATTTCCAAATGTTCAATATAAATTTGATATTCTCCTGTACTTTCATATAAACTAATACGCCCTATAACAAGTACTTTCATCCCTTCTTCTAACATAAACCCTGCTTTTTTAAAAACATTTTGAAAACAAATGGCTTTAATTTTAGCACCGTCATCTTTTAAACTAAAATATTGGTGTGTCGGTCTTAAACGGAAATTTGACACTTCTGCAACTAAATGTACTTTTGATAAATGTGGATCAACATCAAATTTTCTTTTTAAATATTTGGTTAAAGCTGTGACCGTTAAGTATTTTTCTTCTGACACTGTATCACTACTTTCTATTATTGTTTTTCGTATTTTCAACAGCATGGTCAAATGTTTGTTCTAAAAGCATTGTAACCGTCATTGGCCCAACACCACCTGGTACTGGTGTTATATACGAAGCAATCTCACTAACTTCTTCACTAACATCTCCAATCAATTTACCCATATCATTACGATTCGTTCCAACATCAACAACGATTGCACCTTCTTTGACAAAATCTTTCGTAATGAAATGAGGCTGCCCCACAGCAACGACAAGTATGTCCGCTTGTTTGGTCAACTCTTGTAAATTTGGTGTACGTGAATGTGCTGTTGTAACAGTTGCATGTTCATTTAAAAGCATTTGTGTCATCGGTTTTCCAACAATATTACTACGCCCAACAACAACAGCTAATTTTCCATCAAAATCAATATTATATTCTTTTAGTAAAGTCATAATACCATAAGGTGTACATGGTAACGTCGTTTTATTTCCCAAAAAGAAATTACCAACATTCATTGGATGAAAACCGTCGACATCTTTATGATAATCAATTGCTCTTAACATTTTTTGTTCATCTAAATGGGCTGGCAATGGTAATTGAACAAGAATGCCATGACATTCTTCTTTGTGATTATAAAAATCAATTTTTTCTAATAATGCTTCTTCTGTAATATCTATTGGAAGATGTTCAATCACCGATTTCATACCAACTTTATTTACAGCTGCTTCTTTATTTCTAACATATAATTTACTTGCTTCATTTTCCCCAACAAGAAGGACAACTAATTCTGGCACAACACCCTTTTCTTCTTTAAACTGTGCGACTCTTTCTTTTAAATTCATTTGCATTTTTTCTGCCAAGGATTTTCCATCCATCTTAATTGCAACCATCTTTTCTCCTACTTCCAATTATTGATATACAACATTTTAACATATCAGATACTTGTTTTCATCTCTTAAAAAAAGCTAAATATTGAAAAACATTCACTTTTGCTTTAAAATAGAGATATATTATTTTATGGAGGTGTCACAATGACATTTGATATCAATATGGTTATTCTCATATTATTCGGATTATCAGCATTCTTTTTATTTCTATCCTTATTTACAAAAAACTCATACAAACGAGAAATAAACGAATTAAAAGACTACTCTTTTGAACAATCTCAAGAGTTATATAAACTAAGAGAACGTATCAGTTCTTTAGAAACATTTACAGGATTTTCACTATCTCAACCTTTATCTTTTACAGGTGAGTTGCGTAATCTAAGTGAATTAACAAAAGAAAATATTATTCATCTTTATTCAGAAGGTCGTTCACCAGAAGATATTTCTATTTTTGCAAATATTCCTGTTGAAACAGTACAAATTTTAATTGACCGCTATATTGATGAATCAACGAAATAAAGGAGGTCAACAATGAAACAAGCATTTCGTTTTTTAGGAATTGGCTTTCTATTGTCCGGTTTATTATTATTCGGTTTACAATATGCAGGTATGCTAACAGCTTCAACTAAACCTACCCCAGTTGGAACAAGCCAAATGACGACAACTGCGACAATGTCAACATCAAGTCAGATGACATCTACAACATCATCTTCGACAACGCAACAAAGTCAAGTATCGACAACAACGACAACATCTTCATCTACGTCTACATCTGCTGCAACATCAGGTAGCGATGTTGAGTTTATTGTAAAAGAAGACGATACATCACATGATATCGCTGAAAATTTGAAAAAAGCAGGACTAATTGATAATGCTGATGACTTTATCAAATATTTATATGAAAAAAACTTATCAACAATCATTCAAACTGGTAAGTTTAAAATCTCAAAAGGATTAAGCTTTGAAAAATTAAGTGATATACTAACAACATATCCTGGAAATTAACAAATATTTATTGCAATAAAGTTTCTATTTTTGTATAATGGGATAGTTGGTATATAGATACCAGAATTAGAATTTTTGAAAGAGGTGACTACAATGCCAAATATTGAATCTGCAATCAAACGTGTTCGTACTGCTGAAAAAGCTAATTTCTTAAACAACACACAAAAGAGCGCAATGCGTACAGCAATCAAAAAATTTGAAACTGCTGCTGCTGAAGGTGCTGAAAATGCTGCTGAATTATTAAAAGTTGCTCAAAAAGCAATTGACGAAGCTGCAACAAAAGGTTTGATCCACAAAAACAAAGCTAATCGCGATAAATCACGTTTAGCAAAAAAATTAGCTAAATAATCATCAATAAAGCACTCTACAGTGCTTTATTTTTTTGTATCTAGAGAACCCCTCTCTAGATTTTTATTTTGTAAAGAAACTGATATATTACTGTCACGCATTCAACATATTCTTTTTTTATAATATAGTATGCCATAGACTATACGGTATTATTACATGAAGAGGTGCTTAGAATATGAACAAGAAATTCTCGAAGCTAGTAGGTGGTGTACTCTTTAGTACATTACTGTTAACACATCATCCACAAAGTACAGCAGCTTTTGCAGAAGCGATGACTTTTGAACATTCAAATAAAAATTTACACGCAAAATTAGAAACTGAAAACAATCAAACATTTTTAGTTCTATCTGCAACTCAAAATTTAGAAAATATTGCTGTATCTGTATCATCAAGTGATTATGAAACACAAACAATCAAATTAAATAAATTAGATGCAAATGAAACACAACGTTTTAAAATTACATTGACACCAAAAGAATCCATGACTATGTTACCAAAAACAAGTAGTGTCAAAGAAACATTGATTTTTGAAGGAAAAATCAATCATATAAATGTTTTAGTGTCTATTAGATATGAGGTTCTAGAAAATAATGAGGTATTAGAAAGTACAAATACACATATGACAGACAATACTTTATCATCAACTGTAAATGAGCCAGTGACACCAAACCCATCTGCTACTAACGAAGATAAACTAAAAACAGAAGAACAAGACAGTAAAGTAACAAATACGGAGACAGAAGCAGAAAACAGCAATTCTAGCAATTCTAATGAACCAACAGAAAACACGACTTCTAATGAAATAGTAGAAAGCGAAAATTCTAATAAAAAAGATGAAACTATCTCTAATCACGCAACATCAAATGAGATAGCACCACCTGTTGCTCCAGTAACTATTAGTACAGGATCTATGAAACCAGATGAACCTGCCAATACGGATAAAGAGGCAACTCAACCAAACACTGAAACAAATAAACCAAACAACTCTGAAAATAATACAATTGGTGTTGTTCAACCAAATACACCAGCAAATAATCGCGATACAAATACAACTCCAGACGTAGATACAAATAAACCGACGGACAAAGAAGATGTATCCACTCAACCAGTTGAAAATAATACGGAGACAACTCCAAATAAACCTGCTGAAGAACCAGTTCAGCCAAAACCAAATACTGAACCGACAAGCCATACGCCAGATACATCACCGGTTGTGACACCTATTCACACAACACCAACGGTAAACCCTACAAGTGATTTATCGTCTCCAAAAACATATACCATTGATTTAGGTAAAGGAAAAACAGGCACTGTGACAGGTTATTACGATTCAAACTTAACACAAGAACTCATCACTTTATTAAATCAACATCGTGAAAAACAAGGACGTAAACCACTAAGCATTAACACTCATTTATCCGAAGGTACATTACTACGTGCAAGAGAATTTGCATACAACGCCATTAAAGGCGATACAAACTACCATACACGTCCAAACGGATTAGCATATTCATCTGCATTTTCTACTACGAATATTGGAGAAAATTTAGTGATGCAGTACCCAACTGCTCAAGGTTTAATGGGCTGGTGGCAACATTCATACAATCACAATGCAAATATGCTAAATCCTAATTGGACAAGTGTCAGCATCGCTGTATTCGTTGTAAATGGACAAAATTACGCTATTCAAATCTTTAATTAAATAGAAACACAAAAAGCATAGACGGTGTAACCTATCCGCCTATGCTTTTTATGCTCTATGCTATAAAATAACCTTCAATATAAAAACCTATTTCTTCATACCCTTGATGTTGATACATCATATGAGCATCACTTCCCTGCTCTGCAATCAAAACTAATTTTTGATTAGATAATTTTTTATGTAACACCGCTTTTTGTAACAAAGTACCTACCCCTTGACGTTGATACGCTTCATCAACTTGAAAATTATCAATTTCAATAAAATCTTTTTGATAGTGCAAAATTACATCACCAATAATAGTATCTTTATCAACAGCTAGTAATATATCTCCTTTTTGTAAAATATCTTGAATATATTGTTTTGCTTGTTCACGATATAAGTTTCCATACTGGATTGTTTCTTCATCATATTTTTTAAAATATATCTCTAACCACTTTTCTGTTAATTTTTCAATCGTTACATTAAACGTGCACGATTTTGTAAAATTAGCTTTTTCTTCATTTAAGCACATCAACACTTCGGTAGATAGATCAAATGACCACTCTTTCAAGACTTTCTCTATATCTTCTGGTAAACATTCATTTTCAGGAAAACTTAAATGAACATACTCCGATTGATAATTTGCTTGCTTTTCCTTTACAAAAGCTATATCTTCTTTTAATTCTTCTAAAGTAGGCATCACTTTATAATAAAGTACATTACTATCGTATCTTTCTGAATAACGTTCATTTTGTTCATAAATATATCGACTTGTTTCTACACTATTTTCAGATAGGTGCATGAATATATGTTTGTGCATGTTATCACCTCTTTCGATTTATTCTTAAATAATATCATAAATAAAAATGTTTACCAATAAAAAAACAGGATTGATAACATCAACCCTGTTTTTCAAATACTATTTTTTTAAATTATAAAATGCTTTTAGACCTTCATAAACAGCTAAATCGCCTAATTGATCTTCAATACGTAATAATTGGTTGTATTTTGCAATACGGTCTGTACGGCTTAATGAACCTGTTTTAATTTGTCCTGCATTTACAGCAACTGAGATGTCTGCGATTGTTGAATCTTCAGTTTCACCTGAACGATGTGAGATAACAGCTGTATAGCCAGCTTTTTTAGCCATTTCAATTGCTTCAAATGTTTCTGTTAATGAACCAATTTGATTTACTTTGATTAAGATAGAGTTAGCAATACCTTTTTCGATACCTTCAGATAATTTTTTCGTATTTGTTACGAATAAATCATCCCCAACTAATTGAACACGTTTGCCTAAACGTTCTGTTAATAATTTCCAACCGTCCCAGTCGTTTTCATCCATACCGTCTTCGATTGTGATAATTGGGTATTTGTTTACTAATTCTTCTAAGTAGTCAACTTGTTGTTCAGAAGTACGTTTTGCACCTGTTGAACCTTCAAATTTAGAATAATCATAAACACCATTTTCATAGAATTCAGATGATGCACAGTCAAATCCTAAGAATACATCTTTACCTGGTTCTAAACCAACAGCTTTAATTGCTTCTAAAATTGTTTCAACAGCATCTTCTGTTCCTTCAAATTTAGGAGCGAAACCACCTTCATCACCAACAGCTGTTACTAAACCACGAGATTTTAAAATTTTAGCTAAGTTATGGAAAATTTCTGCTCCCCAGCGTAATCCTTCTTTAAATGATGGAGCCCCTACTGGTAAAATCATAAATTCTTGGAAAGCGATTGGTGCATCTGAGTGAGAACCACCATTTACAATGTTCATCATTGGTGTTGGCAATACTTTTGCATTGAATCCGCCTAAGTATTGGTATAATGGTACATCTAAGTAATCAGCAGCTGCACGAGCAACAGCAATAGATACACCTAAAATAGCGTTAGCACCTAATTTTTCTTTGTTTGGTGTGCCGTCTAATTCAATCATTGTTTTATCAATAGCTAATTGATCACGAACGTCAAAACCTAATAAAGCTTCAGCAATGACATTGTTTACATTATCAACAGCTTTTTGAACACCTTTACCTAAGTAACGAGATTTATCTCCGTCACGTAATTCAATAGCTTCGTATTCACCTGTTGATGCTCCAGATGGAACCATACCACGACCAAATGCTCCACTTTCTGTGTACACTTCAACCTCTACTGTTGGGTTACCACGTGAATCTAACACTTCTCTTGCTAAAATATCTGTAATAAATGGCATTTTTATATCTCCTTTATATTGTAAATTTTTCATTTTATTTACATGCTTATTGTATTGAATTTAGTTTTATTATGCAACTAATATCTATCTAAGTGATTATTTTTTAATTAAACTTTCACCTGTCATTTCCACAGGTTTTTCAATGTTTAATAAGTCTAACATTGTTGGCGCTAAATCGGCTAAACGACCACCGTCACGTAATGTTACACCTTGTTTTGTCACAATAACAGGAACAGGATTTGTCGTATGTGCTGTCATTGGTTTTCCATCTAATGTTAATACTTCATCAGAGTTTCCATGGTCTGCTGTAATAATCGCATAACCACCTTTAGATAAAATCAAATCAACCACTTCACCTAAGCACTCATCTACTGCTTCAATGGCTTTGACTGTTGGTTCTAACATACCTGAATGCCCAACCATATCTGGATTCGCAAAGTTTAAAATAATCGCATCTAATTCATCTTTGTTGATTGCTTCAACTAATGCATCTTTCACTTCATAGGCACTCATTTCTGGTTTCAAGTCATACGTCGCAACCTTTGGAGAAGGAATCAAAATACGACTTTCTCCCTCAAACTCCTCGTGACGTCCACCACTCATAAAGAATGTAACGTGTGGATATTTCTCTGTTTCAGCAATACGTAATTGTTTTTTTCCTGCATTAGATAATACTTCACCGATTGTATTTTTTAAATCTTCTTTTTTGAATGCAATCTCTGCTAGAACATCATCACTATAAAGTGTAAATGTTACAAAGTTTAAATGTGTTGGAGCATTATCTCCTCTATCAAATCCATTAAATGTAGGATTTGTTAAAGCTGTTCCTAATTGAATAGCTCTATCTGGTCTAAAGTTAAAGAAAATCACTGAATCTTCTGATTGGATTGTTGCAACAGGATTATCTTCTTTATCTACAACGACAAATGGAACAACAAATTCATCGTATACTTCTGAATGATAAGAAGCTTCAATACCTTCAACAGCACTTGAAAATTTAGGACCTTTTCCACGAACCATAGCATCGTATGCTAATTCAACACGTTCCCAACGTTTATCACGATCCATTGCGTAATAACGTCCAGAAATCGTTGAGAATTGTCCAACACCAACTTCTTCAAAAACGGTTTGTGTATGTTTTACAAAATCTAATGCTGAAGAAGGAGCTACATCACGACCGTCTAAAAATCCATGAACATATACTTTTTCTAATTCGTACTGTTTAGCTAAACGTAATAATGCAAATAAATGTTCATAATGAGAATGCACACCACCGTCTGACACTAATCCCATTAAATGTAATGCTGTTCCTTTTTCTTTTGCCGTTTTAACAGCTTTTACGAGTTCAGGAATATCGTAAAAAGCACCTTCACGAATTGAAATATTGATACGTGTTAAAGACTGATAAACAATACGTCCTGCACCAATATTCAAATGTCCTACTTCAGAATTTCCCATTTGTCCGTCAGGTAAACCTACATCTTCTCCACTTGCAGCTAATTGATTATGTGGAAATTGAGCGTAGTAACGATCAAAATTAGGTTTATGTGCTGCTTTTACAGCATTTCCAAATTCTTCTTCACGGTTTGCAAAACCATCTAAAATAATTAAAGCTACTGGAGATTTTGTCATTATTTTACTCCTTCTAATAACGCTAAAAATGATTCAGGAACTAACGATGCTCCACCAACTAATGCGCCGTCAACATCTGGACATGCCATGTATTCTGCAATATTTTCAGGTTTTACAGAACCACCATATTGGACACGAACAGCTTCTGCTGCATCTTGACCAAATAATTTTTCAACAACAGAACGAACAGCTTTACACATTTTTTGTGCATCATCTTGTGTGGCAGATTTTCCAGTTCCAATTGCCCAAATTGGTTCATAAGCAATCACTGTTTGTTTTACTTGTTCTTGTGTTAAACCATTTAAAGCTGCACTTACTTGACGAGATACAACTTCTTCAGCTTGGTTTGCTTCATATTGTTCTAATGTTTCACCACAGCAAATAATTGGTACCATACCATTATTAAAAATAGCATGTGCTTTTAAGTTAATTTCTTCATCTGTTTCATGGAAATATTCACGACGTTCAGAATGCCCAATAATGACATAGTCAACGCCCATTGCTGATAATGCCTTTGGACTTGTTTCGCCTGTATACGCACCTTCGTCTTTCCAAAAACAGTTTTGAGCTGCTACTTTTAATGGACTGTCTGCACTAAAGAATTTCACACCATTTAATAATAAAGCTGGTGCACCAACAACAGACTCAACGATGTCTGATGAAGGCAATTTATCTTTTACAGCTTCAACAAAACGAACCGCTTCATCCACTGTTTTGTTCATTTTCCAGTTTCCTGCAATAATTGGTTTACGCATCTGTTTTTTCTCCTTTATTATGCTTTCTTTTTACCACAACCACAGCTTGATTTTTTCTCTGTAATTGCAGCAACACCTGGTAATTCCTTACCTTCTAAGTATTCAAGAGAGGCACCGCCACCTGTTGAAATATGAGTGAATTTATCAGCAAAACCTAATTGAATAGCTGCAGCTGCTGAATCTCCTCCACCGATAATGGTTGTTGCATTGTCTAATTCAGCAATAGCTTGACACACACCAACTGTTCCTTTAGCAAAATTAGGGAACTCGAATACACCCATAGGTCCATTCCATACAACTGTTTTTGCATCTTTTAAATAAGAAGCGAATAATTCAACTGTTTTCGGTCCAATATCTAACCCTTCTTGATCTGCTGGAATTTCAGTAGATGCAACAATGGTTGCTGGTGCATCATTGCTAAAGTCTGGTGCAACTGTTGTGTCAACTGGTAACACTAATTTGTCACCTGCTTTTTCTAAAATAGATTTTGCCAATTCAATACGATCTTCTTCTAATAAAGATTTACCAATTTCTCTACCTTGTGCTTTGAAGAATGTATAAGCCATACCGCCACCGATAAGCACTTTATCTGCTTTATCTAACAAGTTTTCAATAACACCAATTTTATCAGATACTTTTGCACCACCTAAAATTGCCACAAATGGACGCTCTGGTGTATCTACCGCACCTCCAATAAATTTGATTTCTTTTTCCATTAAGAAACCTGCTGCTGTTTTCAAGTGTGTTGAAATACCAACGTTTGATGCATGTGAACGATGTGCTGTACCAAAAGCATCGTTAACAAATACGTCACCTAAACTTGCCCAGTATTGACCTAACTCAGAATCATTTTTAGATTCTTTTTTACCGTCAATATCTTCAAAACGAGTGTTTTCAAATACTAAAACTTCTCCGTCTTGTAAAGCATTGATAGCATTTTCTAAAACTTCTCCTCTTGTTTCAGGAACAAATGTAACATCTTTATTTAATAATTCTGATAAACGTGTTGCTACTGGACGTAAAGATTTTGTTGCTTTGTCTTCTTCTGTCTTCACTTTACCTAAGTGAGAAAATAGAATAACTTTTGCACCTTTTTCAATTAAATATTGAATAGTTGGTAATGCTTGAACGATACGGTTATCATTTGTGATAACACCGTCTTTCATTGGAACGTTAAAGTCTGCACGAACCAATACTTTTTTACCTGCTACATGCAAATCTGATACGATTGTTTTTGCCATAAAATCCTCCAAATTTTGTCAAAATGACTTTTATTTTATACATGAAAATAGCGGAGAAGCATGCCACCTCTCCACTATACTCTATCGCGACATGCGACGTTATTATTTACCTAAGTTTGCAAAGTATTCTAAAGTACGTACTAATTGAGCTGTATAAGACATTTCGTTGTCATACCAAGCAACAGTTTTTACTAATTGTTTGTCACCAACTGTCATAACTTTAGTTTGTGTTGCATCGAATAATGAACCATAAGTAATACCAACAATATCAGTTGATACGATTGGGTCTTCTGTGTATCCATAAGATTCATTTGCTGATTCTTTCATCGCTGCGTTGATTTCTTCAGCTGTTACAGTTTTTTCTAAAACTGTTACTAATTCTGTTAATGATCCTGTTGGCACTGGAACACGTTGAGCCGCACCGTCTAATTTACCATTTAATTCTGGAATAACTAAACCGATTGCTTTAGCAGCACCTGTTGTATTAGGTACAATGTTTGCTGCTGCTGCACGAGCACGACGTAAGTCACCTTTACCATGTGGAGCATCTAATGTGTTTTGGTCACCTGTATAAGCGTGAATTGTTGTCATCAATCCTTCAACAACACCAAATTTATCTTGTAACACTTTAGCCATTGGCGCTAAACAGTTAGTTGTACATGAAGCACCAGAAATAACTGTTTCTTCACCTGTTAAAATGTCATGGTTAACGTTGAATACAACTGTTGGTACATCATTACCACCAGGAGCAGAAATAACAACACGTTTTGCACCTGCTTGTAAGTGTAATTCAGCTTTTACTTTAGATGTGAAGAAACCAGTACATTCTAACACGATGTCAACACCTAATTCACCCCATGGTAATTCTTCAGGGTTGCGGTTTGCTAAAACTTTAACCTCTTTACCATTTACACGGAATGCTCCATCTAATACTTCTACTTCGGCATTGAAACGACCTTGTGTTGAATCATATTTTAACAAATGTGCTAATGTTTTAGCATCTGTTAAGTCGTTGATTGCAACCACTTCAATTCCTTCTACTTCTTGGATACGGCGGAATGCTAAACGTCCGATACGTCCGAATCCATTGATACCAACTTTAACTGTCATATTCTTTTCCTCCTAAGGATGTTTTTATTTTTTAAAGAGTTTCCTCTTTCAAAACCATATTTGCTAATGCCTCATCTAATACTAAAATGGTATTTTTTGGGGCGAGTGTCATATAGGCATTCAATGCTTTTGCTTTTTGACTACCTACCACGACTAAAATTTCATTTGGCAAGTGATGTAAATCTTCTAAGACTAATCCAATTCTTGCCAACCGGTGCACGATGCGTCCTTTTTCATCAAAGAAAACACCTAGCGCTTCACCAACGGCACCTTTTGTTAATATACGTTCAATATCCTGTTTGGATACGCCACGTCTACCTGCCATTATTTTGGCATTTCCAATACTATAAATCAAACAATTTGTCTTTTTTAATAAAGAAATTGTTTCAGAAATAGCAGAATCATTTAATAGAGCTTGATGTAATTCAGCTGTCAGTATATCTGGCACAAACAATGACACACTATTACCTTTTAATTTTTGTGCCAACATATAAGAAACCATATTCGCTTCAATCGTTAACGAAGCATTGCCTCCACCTCTTGCAGGAACAACTGTAAAATAACGATCTTGTGATAAATCACTATTTACATATTCAACTGTTTTTGATAAAGTTGTGCCACCTGTAACGGCTAAAACATTCAACTCTAGTGGTAAAATATCATTTAAAATATCTGATATAGCTTTCCCTAATCGTTTAAAAAACATTTCATCTTTATTAGCATTTCCAGAAACAATGCGACATTGTTTGATGCCAAATTTTTGTTGAATGTCATACTCTTTTTGACGTAAATATTCTTCCAACTGAAAAATAGGTCTTAATGTATCCAATAGCTGTTTTGATTTATTCGTTAAAGAAATACCACTTTTTGATACAATGACTAAGTCAACTTCTCTTAATTGTTCTATTTCTGTACGAAGCGTTCTTTCAGATAATCCTACTTCTGATGCCAACAAACGTCTGCCTATTGGCTCATATAATGAAATTGTATCTAAAATTTTCATACGCTTGGCCACATGACCAATAAATTCAGGAACCAAACTTTCTAATAAAGATATTGTCTGTTCCATTTTTACACCTCTGTTCTTTGGGTCTTTTATCGACCCTCTTGACACAAGTAATACTTACCTCTTATCAAGCACACCATTATTATACCATTCATATTTTCTTTATTCAACAGTTTTAATGTGATTTTAAAAAACAATATATCAGGGACAAAAAACGACCCTTACCATTTGCTTGGACTCCACATATTCCCTTCTAACACCCCTTTAGATTGTTCAATACGTTCGTATTGTTTTTCAATATATCGCTGTACTTGTTTTAGTATTGCCCTATTTTCATATTGCAACTCTTTTTGTATCATATCTTCTAATACACGGTAAATCCATTGCTGTTCCATTACATCATTTCCTTTAACAATTCTTGTAATTCTTCCAATTCTTCTTGATTATGTTCAATCACATCAATAACGGTCTGTATCTCTTCATGTACTATTTTTTTCAACGTATGCACATACCATTTTCCTTGTTCTTGAAACGTCATTGGATATATTGCACTCGTATAATGCATATACTCTACTAATAACGCTTGCTTTTCCTGTTCACTCATATAAGAAAATTGATGTATGGATAATGGTGGTAAATACGTCATTTTTAAATGTCTTGCTAGCATTTCAAACGGTCTTAGCATTTCTGAGACAGTATACATTTCTTTTCCACCGGCTTGATATTGTTTTTGTGCCCCACCCATTAAAGCAACAATTCCAAATTCTTTCCCTTCTAGTTCGTGCATTTGAAACGAAAAAACAGTATCTATCCATTCTTTTAATAGGGAAGGACAACTATACCAATATATAGGAAACTGTAAAATAATTCTATCTACACTTTTTAATAACGCTCTTTCTTGTTCAACATCAATCTGACGATTGGCTAACACATGCCATATAACCTCTTCAATCTGTGCCACACTTTCTTTCAAAAAAACATTTACGTGTGATTCATTTGGTTTTGGATGTCCAATAACCACTAGTGTTTTCAATTATCAGCACCTCCTTTATTGCTTTTTATTGATTATAGCATATACTTAAACATGAAAACATTTTTTAGGTGATAATATGGACTATAAAAAACACATTAAAGAAAAACTATCGTTACTACCAGATTTACCTGGATGCTATATGATGAAAGATGCATTCGGAGAGATTATTTATATTGGTAAAGCAAAAAATTTAAAAAATCGTGTCAATAGTTATTTTAGAGGTGCTCACGACGGAAAAACATTGCTTTTAGTCAATGATATTCGCACATTTGAAACTATTGTAACACGGACAAATAAAGAAGCTCTTTTACTCGAAATAAATTTAATTCAGAAATACCAACCAAAATATAATATTAAGTTAAAAGAAACAACGATGTATCCTTATTTAAAAATCACAAAGGAAAAAGACCCCCAGATGATGATTACAAATCATGTCGAAAAAGACGGCGGTTTATATTTTGGACCTTATCCAAATGTAGGAGCAGCAAATCAGACTTTACAATTACTACAAAAGAGCTATCCGTTGAGAAGATGCTCCAAACAAGAAAAAAGAGCCTGTTTTTATTACCACATCCATCAATGTATTGGTTGTTGTGACCACCCTGTCCCAAAAGAAGAATACGATAAACGCATTAAACTTATCCAACGCTTTCTAAACGGGGATGTATCACAAATCAAAAAAGAATTACGCATGAAAATGCAAGAAGCTGCTGAAGAACTTGCCTTTGAACGTGCTGGAGATTACCGAGATCAAATTCACTATATTGAAACAACTGTTGAAAAACAAATTATTTTGTCAAAAGACTATTCAAACCATGATGTTTTTGGGTATTTCATCAAAAATGGTCTTTTATCAATTCAAGTCTTTTTATTAAGACAATCAAGTATTATTAAACGTGAAGCTACCATTTTTGAGTGCTATGGTAACCCAGAAGACGAGGTATTATCTTATATCTTACAATTTTATCTCGATAAAGGACATATTTTACCAAAAGAAATTATTGTTCCAGACACTCTTGATAAAGACTTATTAGCTGATACACTCGGTGTCAAAGTCATCACACCAAAACGAAATAAAAAACGTAGTTTACTCGATTTAACGATTAAAAATAGTGAAATTGCTGTTAATGAACGCATTCATTTAGAAACATTGAAAGACACTAGAAGTATTAAAGCCGTAGATGAACTAGCGCATTATTTAGGTATCCAAAGTGCAAATACGATTGAATCATTTGACCATTCTAATACTCAAGGAACAAATCCTGTATCAGCCATGGTCGTTTATAAAAATGGTATCCCTGACAAAAAAGCTTATCGTAAGTTTAAAATTAAAACCGTAGTAGGAAGTCATGAATTTGCCACAACACAAGAAGTCATTAGAAGACGATACTCTCGTTTACTAAAAGAAAATAAACCTATGCCTGATTTAATTTTAATGGACGGTGGTGCTATTCAAGTAAATGCCGCTAAAGAAGTTTTAGAAGACGAATTAGGCTTACAGATTGCTATTGCTGGAATGGTAAAAAACGATAAACATCAGACAGCATCTTTAATTTTTGGAGATGATTTACACGTCGTTGATTTACCTATTCAAAGCCCAGCATTTAGACTAATCCAACGTATACAAGAAGAAGTCCATCGTTTTGCCATTACATTCCATAGACAATTACGAAGTAAACACTCTCTTTCATCACAATTAGACAATATTGAGGGAGTTGGACCAAAAACAAAGAAAAAATTACTAGTGCATTTTAGAACATTAAAAGAGTTAAAAGAAGCTTCTCTTGAAGATTTCAAACATCTTGGTATATCAAAAAATGTAGCGAATAATCTTTATCATTATTTTAAATCTATTGATAATGGATAAACCTTGACAACATGTGATATAATATCTAAAGGGCAATAACAATTTTTAGAATAGGAGTCTTATATGAAGAAAAAATGGTTAGTTTTAACAACTGCCGCAGCAGTTGTTACATTATCTGCATGTTCAAACGAGAATATTGCAACAACAAAAGCAGGTAATATTACAAAAAATGAATTATACGATTCAATGCGTACAACAGCTGGTAAACAAGCACTATATAGTTTGCTTGTTCAAAAAATCGCTGTTAATTCAGTAAAAGATAAAGCCGCTGTCACAAAACAAACAGATGAGCTTATCGCTACTCGTAAACAAACTGCTGGTGGGGATGCAGCATTTAAAAAAGTATTATTACAAAATGGCTATGATTCAGAAGAAGCATTTAAACAAACTATCTATGCAAACTACGCTGTTTTACAAGTTGTAAAAGAACATGTTACACCAACAGATGAAGAATTAGAAAAAGCATATGAATCATGGGAACCAAAAGTAACAGCATCTCATATTTTAGTAAAAGATGAAGAAACAGCTAAAAAAGTACTTGAAGAATTAAACAATGGTGGCGATTGGAACGCTTTAGCGAAACAATACTCAACCGATAAAAGCAATAGTGAAAAAGGTGGTTCTTTAGGTTCATTTAAACCGAGCGCTATGGTTGCTGAATTTGCAACAGCTGTGAGAGATATGAAAGAAGGCGAAACATCTTCTACACCTGTTAAAACAACATTTGGTTACCACATTATTAAAATGGAATCAAAACCAGCTAAAACAACATTTGATGCTGATAAAGAAAAATTTAAAACAGAATATATTGATGACCAAGCATCTGATAAAACAACACAACAAAATGTCATTGAAGAATTGTTAAAAGATGCTGATATTAAAATCTCTGATGTCTTTTTAAATGAAGCATTAAGCTCACTTTTACAAAAACCAACAGCTAATGAACAATCTGTATCACAACAAGGAACAACAACTGAAAGTAAAAAATAAAACTCAAAACACCGGACAGTCGTTTTTACGACTGTCCGGTGTTTTATTAGTGTCCCCAAAAAGTTAGATTTTCTATCTAACTTTTTGGGGACACTATTCAAAATTTATTCACAACACAATTTTCTATAAAGTTAGTTTTTAATGATTAAAATAATGTACCGCTAATTGTGTACCGATTTTCGCATTGTTTTTCACTAATTTAATATTTGCTTCTAAGCTTTTTCCGTCTGTTAATTCAACGATTTTTCCTAATAAGAATGGTGTAATATCTTTTCCAACAATACCTTTTTCTTCTGCTTCTTTTACAGCAGATGCGATAATACCATTGATGTATTCTGGATCCATTGCATCTTCTTCACGAATTGGATTTGCTACGACAACGCCACCTTCTAAACCTAATGCCCATTTTGTGCGAATCATATCAGCAATATTTTCTAATTTATCATGTGATAAAGCTAATGGTAATCCACTATCACGTGTAAAGAATGCCGGTAAGTTTTTCACACCATACCCTACAACTGGTACACCTTTTGTTTCTAAATATTCTAATGTTGCTGGTAAATCTAAAATAGATTTAGCACCTGCACAAATAACAGTAACGCTTGTTTGTGCTAATTCGTCCATATCAGCTGAAATATCCAATGTTGTTTCCCAGCCACGATGCACACCACCTAATCCTCCTGTAACGAAGAATTTGATACCTGCTAAAGCTGCACAAATCATTGTTGAAGCAACAGTTGTTGCACCTAAACGTTTGCTTGCCACAACATCTGCTAAATCACGTCTTGATACTTTAGCAATGCCTTTACTACTACCAAACATTTCTAATTCTTCATCGGATAAGCCGATTTTAATTTTACCATCTACAATCGCAATCGTTGCTGGAACACCCCCATTATCACGAACGATTTGTTCTACTTCACGAGCCATTGCAACGTTTTGTGGATATGGCATACCATGTGAAATAATTGTTGATTCTAATGCAACAATTGGTAAACCTTTTTGCATCCCTTCTTGTACTTCTTTTGAAAACACTAAATATTTTTCCATATTAATACTCCTTCATTTCTTTTAATAAACGATTTTTTGTTAATTGTGGTCTAACAGTTTGAATAGATTGAATCGTGTGATAAGAATTTGTTCTTCCCGCCAATGCACACGTATCATCATCTTCATCTAAGAGCCATGCATCAATATACGCCGCAGTAAATGAATCTCCTGCACCAGTCACATCAATGATATTTTCTGCATTTAATGCTTTAATAGGATACCATTTAGGGTTTGGTGACATCACAAGTAAATCATTTGAACCTTGTGTTAAAACAACTCTTTTGACACCAAGAGATAACCACTTCTCTCCCGCTTTTTCTAAGTCCTGTTTTGTGTTGTATTGTTCATTAAAAAAGGCTTGTGTTTCACCTTTATTCACAATTAAACAATCAACAGCTTGCAAATTTTGTGGTAATCTTTCCATTTTTGGCTCAGATACGGTTATTAATACGAGTTTTATATTATTTTTTGCAGAAAAAGAACATATAAACTCAATAGATTCTTTAGGACAATTTAAATCCATAATAATACAACTAGCGTGTTGTAAAATCGCTGTTTGTTTCATCAATAATTCAGGCGTTAAATAATCATAAATCGACATATCTGCCAAACCTAAATACATTTCTCCGTCTGCATCTAATAAAGCGGTATACGTTCCAGTAGACTGCCCTTCAATCGTGACAACACTATTCGTATTCATGAACGGACTAGACATTTCACGAATACGTGCCCATTCTGCATCATTCCCAGAAACAGATAATAACGACACTTCATTACCTAATCTTCCTAAATTTTCTGCGACATTTCTAGCAACACCACCTACTGATGCCATGGATGTTACGGGATTAGACGTATAGCTAATGAGTTTTTCTGTAGTTTTAATCTTCTTATCGACATTGGCTGCTCCGATACAAACAATACCATTGCGTTCATTGACAATATAGGCTTTCCCTAATAAATATTTTTTCTTTACTAAAGATGAAATAATATTGGCAACAGCCGGTCTAGATAAGCCTACGATGTCTGCAATTTCTTGTTGAGAAATATAGGGATTTTGTTCAATTAAACGAAAGATAATTTTCTCATTTTCTTTCATATTCCCGCCTCCTCTCTTCAAACAAATGTTCAGTTTTAAAAACTTATGTTTAAATAATACGCTTTATTTTAAAAAAAGTCAATACTTTTTCACAAGATAAAAGACGGTTTTATTCATTTTCTGACAATATTCTTCTCTTTTTTCACAATCTATATATACGTACATAACTTTAGACAAGATACTATATATTGTGTTTTTAGTTGATTTTTTTATTTTTTTGTTTAAAATGATAGATGAGGTGAAAGCAATGACTGATTTACTAGAAAGAGCAACTAATATTGAACAGGCTATTGATAAATTACGAAATAATGATGTGACAATCGTGAATGAAAACGCAAATAAAGACAGTAGAGTTTATAATACTGAAAGAGATTTAACGGCGGGCATTGTCGGAAAAACATTGGGGTTAAAAATGTTACCAAAACATGTTGCTCATGCCCATTTAAATGGAGATATTCATTACCACGATTTAGACTATCATCCCTATCAACCAATGACAAATTGTTGCTTAATTGATTTTAAAACAATGTTTGCACAAGGATTTCAAATTGGGAATGCACAAGTTGATTCTCCAAAATCTATTCAAACAGCGACTGCTCAAATGGCACAAATCATTGCCAATGTTGCCTCTAGTCAATATGGAGGTTGTAGTGCTAATCGAATTGATGAAGTGTTGGCTCCCTACGCACAATTAAATTACAATAAGCATTTAAAAACAGCTGAAAAATGGATTGATGATACATCTAAACATCATGCTTATGCACGTGAAAAAACAGAAAAAGATATTTATGATGCAATGCAAAGTTTAGAATATGAAATCAATACACTCTATACATCCCAAGGTCAAACACCTTTCACAACATTAGGATTCGGACTTGGTACAAACTGGATAGAACGTGCTATCCAAAAAGCAATTTTAACGGTACGTTTAATTGGTTTAGGAAAAGAAAAACGGACGGCTATTTTCCCTAAATTAGTTTTCACATTAAAAGACGGAACAAACTTAAAACCAAAAGACCCTAACTATGATTTAAAACAATTAGCTATTGAATGTGCGACACATCGTATGTACCCTGATGTCTTAATGTACGACAAAATTATTGATATTACTGGTAGTTTTAAAGCACCAATGGGTTGTCGCTCTTTTTTACATGGCTGGCAAAATAAAGACGGTATTTCTATCAATTCGGGTCGTATGAATTTAGGTGTTGTGACTTTAAATTTACCTCGTATTGCTTTAGAAAGTAAGTCTTTAGAGGAATTTTGGACACTTTTAATGGATAAATTAACCATTTGTCACGATGCACTTGTTTATCGTATCGAACGTGTAAAGCAAGCCCGTCCAACAAATGCACCTATTTTATATCAACATGGTGCATTTGGTGTAAAGCTAAATCAAAACGATAAAGTTGATACACTTTTCAATCAAGATAGAGCAACTATTTCTTTAGGTTATATTGGTTTATATGAAGTGGCAACAAAATTTTTTGGTGAAAACTGGGAATCTAACACTTCTGCTAAAGCGTTCACCATTGATATTTTAAAAGCACTTGATACAAAAACAAAAGAATGGAGTAAACAATACGGATATCATTTTAGCGTGTATGCAACTCCTAGCGAAAGTTTAACGGATCGTTTTTGTCGATTGGATAAAGAGATGTTTGGAGATGTTCCTAATATTACAGACAAGGGATACTACATGAACAGTTTCCATTATGATGTGCGTAAAAAGCCAACTCCGTTTGAGAAAATTTTATTTGAAAGTGAGTATCCTAAATATTCACCTGGTGGTTTTATTCATTATTGTGAATACCCTAATATGATACAAAATCCGAAAGCTTTAGAAGCCGTATGGGATTTTGCATACGATAAAGTGGGCTATTTAGGGACGAATACACCTATTGATAAATGTTATGAGTGCGCATTTACTGGAGATTTCAAACCGACAGAACATGGATTTGAATGCCCAAGCTGTAGAAATAGAAATCCCGAGACATGTGATGTTGTCAAACGAACATGTGGGTATTTAGGAAATCCTCAAGCTCGTCCAATGATTGCCGGTCGACACAAAGAAATTGTGGCACGACAAAAGCATTTGGAGATACATATTTATGAAAACAAAGATTGCTGATTATAAACCATTTAATTTTGTAGACGGCGAAGGTGTTCGTTGTAGTTTATATGTGAGTGGTTGCTTATTTAATTGCAAAGGATGCTACAATAAATGTGCACAAGACTTTCAATATGGGACCGATTATTCTGATACTTTAAAATCACAAATTTTACAAGACATTGGACAAAGTTATTGTCAAGGCTTATCTTTACTAGGTGGTGAACCATTTTTACATACGTCAGTTTTAACTGATTTATGTCGTGACATACGATCATTATACGGTCATTCAAAAGATATTTGGCTTTGGAGTGGCTATACATGGGAGGAACTACAAGAAGAAACTACAGATAAACAAGAATTACTATCTTATCTTGATATTTTAGTAGACGGTCGCTTTGTACTGTCACAATTAGATTTAACATTACAATTTAGAGGTAGCAGAAACCAACGTATTATTGATGTGCAGCAATCCTTAACATCACAAACGATCAAATTATGGGAACATTTAAAAAAATAAAGACTGACACTAAGAATAACGAAAATGGACATATAACACTATAAATCAAATGAGATTAACTCAAAATACCACCACAATTTATTATAGAACACAAAAACGCTTGACGTCAAAAAAGGACGTCAAGCGTTTTTGATTTTTAAAGTATGGCAGACTACATTTGTTTCAAATCAGAAATACGTTTGATTACAGTTTCTAATTGTTGTTTGTAATCATCGCCTTTTTGTTTTTCGGATTCAATGACATGTGCGGGTGCTTTCGCTACAAAACCTTCATTTGCTAGTTTATTTTCGACACGCGCCACTTCTTTTTCTAATTTTTCTTTTTCTTTTTCAAGACGTTTGATTTCATCTTCAATATTGATTAAGCCAGCCAGTGGTAATAATACTTCTGCACCACTGATAACAGCTGTCATCACTTCCTCATCTAAGGAAATCTCTGTATCAATCGTTAGTGTAGACGGATTGCAGAAACGTGTGATGTAATCTTTATTGTCGATGAGTAAATCACTGATTTCTTTTGTATTTGCTTTAATGTATATTGGTACTGCTTTGGACAATGGCGTATTTACTTCGTTACGAATATTGCGTACCGTACGAATTAACTCGATTAAGCGTTCCATACTATCTAATGACACAGCGTCTATTTGCGCTTCATTTACAACTGGATAGCTTGCAATAACAATGGATTGCTCAGGATATAATTGTTGCCAAATTTCTTCTGTTACAAATGGCATCATTGGGTGCAACAAACGTAATGTATTGTCTAAAACATAGAGTAAAATACTGCGTGTTGTATGTTTTGCTTGTTCATTGGTACCATTTAATGTTTCTTTCGACATTTCAATGTACCAATCACAAAAATCATCCCAAACAAAGTTATATAGTTGACGTCCCGCCTCACCAAATTCAAATTTATCAAATAAATCTGTCACACGTTCTACTATTTGATTAAATCGTGTTAAAATCCAGCGATCTGCTAATGTTTTTTCACCAGATAAGTCAATATTTTCTGGTTTTAAGCCTCCTAAGTTCATCAATGTGTAACGACTTGCATTCCAAATTTTATTGATGAAGTTCCAAGCAGCTTCGACTTTCTCTTCCATATAGCGAACATCTTGACCTGGAGCAGAACCATTTAATAAGAACCAACGTAATGAGTCAACACCATGTTGTTCAATCACATCCATTGGATCAATTCCATTTCCAAGTGATTTACTCATTTTACGACCGTCTTTATCACGAATCAGTCCGTGAATCAACACATTTTGGAATGGTTTTTGTCCAGTAAATTCTAAACTTTGGAAAATCATACGACTTACCCAGAAGAAAATAATATCATAACCTGTTACTAATGTATTTGTTGGGAAATAACGTTGGTAATCTGATGCTTGTATATCAGGCCAGCCCATTGTTGAAAATGGCCATAAAGCAGAACTAAACCATGTATCTAAAACATCTTCATCTTGTACCCAATGTTGACTATCTTCTGGTGCTTGCATACCTACATATAATTCACCTGTTTCTTTGTGATACCACGCTGGAATTTGATGCCCCCACCATAATTGACGAGAAATAACCCAGTCATGAACATTTTCCATCCATGTTAAATACGTCTGTTCAAAACGTGGCGGATAAAAATCTACTCTATCTGCTGTTTCTTGTGCTTTTATTGCCTGCTTAGCCAAGTCTTTCATTCTCACAAACCATTGTGTAGATAATCTCGGCTCTACAACAACTCCCGTACGTTCTGAATGTCCAACACTATGTATCATTTTTTCGATTTTTACAAGATAACCTTGTTCTTGTAAATCTGCAACTACACGTTTACGTGCTTCAACATTCGTTAATCCTTGATAACGTTCACCTGCCAATTCATTCATCGTTGCATCATCGTGCATGATGTTAATCATTGGTAATTGATGGCGTAATCCTAGCTCAAAGTCATTTGGATCATGTGCAGGTGTTACTTTCATAACGCCCGTACCAAATTCTTTATCAACATAGTCATCTGCAATAACCGGAATTTCTTTATTAACAAGTGGTAAAATAACTGTTTTTCCGATGAAATCTTTATAACGTTCATCTTCTGGATGTACCACAACAGCTGTATCTCCCAACATTGTTTCTGGTCGTGTCGTTGCCAATTCTACTGAACCACTTCCGTCTGCTAAATCATAACGAATATGATAGAAAGCTCCTTCAACATCTTTATGAATCACTTCAATATCCGATAGAGCTGTTTTTGCAGCTGGATCCCAGTTAATAATATATTCACCACGATAAATAATACCTTTATGATACAAATCCACGAATACTTTACGAACAGCTTCTGAAAGACCACTATCTAATGTAAAACGTTCACGATCGTAGTCAACAGACACCCCCATTTTTGCCCATTGTGAACGAATAGTTTGAGCATACTCCTCTTTCCATTCCCATGTTTTTTCAAGGAATTTTTCACGACCTAAATCGTATCGAGAAACACCTTCTCCACGTAATTTTTCTTCTACCTTCGCTTGTGTCGCGATGCCGGCGTGATCCATCCCCGGTAACCATAATGTGTCATATCCTTGCATACGTTTTTGACGAATAATCGCATCTTGCAATGTCACATCCCACGCATGCCCTAAATGCAATTTACCTGTCACATTTGGTGGTGGAATAACGATGGAGTAGGGTTTTGCATCAGGATTGGCATTTGGTTTAAAAACGCCACTTTCTACCCATGTCGTATATTTTCCTTCTTCTACTTCTTTTGGATTATATTTTGTTGATAAGTCCTTTGTCATTAGTTTCTCCTTTTGTCTTTTATAAATTACTTTTTCTATAAAGCACTTAAATAAACAGTTATCATTTTATATGTCGTACTTTATCCACTTTATAATAAACGTTATTTTTTAATCCATTCTCTTTCTTCTTTTAAACATTTTTTCATGTTTTTACTGCATCTGATTGATAATGATAGTAACGTTTTTACCGTCCCGTATAAGAAATCGTTTCAAAGACTCCCCCTAAAAATACATTGTTTTCCATTAGCATATTCGATACTAAATGTTTTGTAATTAAGGCAATAAAATTCACATAATTACCACATTCTACAATGTCTACAACTTTACATTCAATGGATATATCAAGCAAGAGCATCAATCGCTTTCGATTTTTGATATTAAGTCAAATCTATCCCGTTCAATTTCTGCATCATGTCTTTCTTCGATAAATTCCCGTAAATTCTTTATGTAAACTCATTTGTTTTGTACTCTTATTACCATTAAATAAACCAATGCCCGTTGTGTCACCTTTATATCCTAAGAAAAAGATGAAAATTTTATTGATCATATTTTTCTTCGTTTTTCGTATTTTGTTCTTGCCATTCTGATTTTAATAATCCATAGCGTAATTCATCACATATTTGATTGGCATACTTATCACGCAAACGCAGGCGAGCTTCTAATGTAAATCCTAATTTTTCTGCAACTTTTTGACTTCGTTCATTCAATGAATGACACGCAATTTCCATTTTAGAAACATTTAACAAAGTAAAGCCTATATCTATCAATGCTTTAGCTGCTTCTGGCACATAGCCACGTCCCCAAAAATCTGGATGTAACACATAGCCAATCTCTAAAATATCTCTATTGGCACCATGTCTGCGATTAAAATCAACTGAACCTATCACTCGGTCACTTCCCTTAATCGTAATACCATATCCGTCAGGAATATCGTGCTCTTGATGACTTTTTGGAAGATTTTTCATAAATTCTATTTCATCATCTAATGTTTTTATAACTGGAAACCCACAATTATCAGCAACATCTTCAATACTCGCATACAAAAACATATCCTCAACATCATCGAACGTTCGTGTTCTTAATATTAAACGATCCGTTTCCAGTTTAGGTAAATGGTAGCCGTCATATTCTCCAATAATGTTCATACTCTTTTCCTACTTATCTAAATAACGTTTAAATGCTCCTACTTCTTGAACATCCGATGTCAAATAACGATAGGCACGTTTTTTAGAATCTCCAACAAACTCAACCGGATTGACTTTTCCATGTATTAAATGCCCATTTTCGTCAACACACTCTTCATCAATCCATCTCTCTTCAATCGTCGCAAGAATATGCGTATACACACCAACTTCTGTCATGCTCACAACTTGGCATTCAACATTATAAAAACACTCTGTTAAAATTGGAGCATCTACTTTTTCGCCTATCGTAAAATGTGTGTTCGCTTGGTTTAATTTATCTTTTCCGCGATTAAATCCGAATAATTCAATCAATTCCATTTGATTTTTATCAGGTACATTTAAGGTAAACTGACCTGTTTTTTTGATTTCTTCAAAAGAATGATTACCATTATATAATGCAATCGCTACTGTATTAGATACTGTATAAGCAGCGTTAATTGTTGTCACATTATAACCATACAATTCATCTTTATATCCAATCAACACGACTGGTGACCCGTAAAATAATTTATTTGTTTCAATATGTACTTTTTTCAAATGTATTCTCCTTTATCCTATTCCTCTAAGTTGATTATAAAAAAACGTCCTAAACAGATAGTTTATCTGTTTAGGACGCAAAACGTGGTACCACCTAAATGTTATACTTTTTATTAGTAACGAAGTATCTCTCCGAACAAACTTACTCATATTCAGTTTGTTAACTCATAAGCTACCTTCATTTTTTTTATGTAGACAGATTTCACCAAGACTGTCCTCTCTAAAACATATCCAAAAACTACTCCTCTTAATCAACGTAAGTAAATTTTAACATACTCTTTATTAAATGTGAATGAAAAAGATTTACTTTTCTTGATTTTTACGGTTTTTTCTGACATAAATCAAACCACTCATAAATACGGCTATAAATCCAACAGTTGTGATATTTGTTTCACCTGTTTTTGGTAAACTATTTTTATTTTCTACTTGTTTTTGTTGTGTTTCTTGTGCATTTTCTGATGTACTTACTGTGTTGTTTGATACATGATAACGTGATAAACCTTTACCAGTATGATATTGTGTTGTTACCTCACGAGCAATTGTAACTGGTTGACTAACAACAGGCAAACCAACTTTTTCTGTTGATGTTTCTGTTGATGTTTCTCCTGCTGCTCCCTCTGATGCTTGTTCATCATTTTTTGGGTTAGGTGCAACACCATTTAAAGCTGTTTGTGCTGCTTTTAATTGATTTAAGGCTTCATTAACTTCTTCTTGCGTTGCTAATTCATTTTTCAATACAGATTGTGCTTTTGCTACTGCTTGATTATAAGCTTCTTGTTTTTCTTTTGTATCATATTTATAAGCATCGCTTGTTGTCACTTTATCATATTGATCATACGTTTCTTGTAAAACGGATTTATCAACAACTGGTTTATTTTCTGGCTGAGTAATCGCAAAAATACTAAATCCTGATGTTTCAAAACTTAATTGTCCACCTTCAATTTTAGTAAATAATTGTTCAAATGTACCATCTTCTTTTTGGTGATACACTTTTGTTCCTTCTGGATAAGTACCTGATAACGTCACTGTACGATTACCATCTACTTTTATTTTATTACCATTTTTTGTTAAGTAAATATCATAGAATGTTACAGTTTGATTTTTTGGATTTACTTGTTGATTAAACTGTGTAGTTAAGTCGGTTACAACAGTGTCTTCTGTTTGTTCTTCAACAACAAGTTTTACAGTATTCACAACAGGATTTGTTAACGTCACAGTACCGGCTACTTTATCATCCGCATTTGTACCAACAATATTTACATATTCTGGCACAATCAATGATACATCTTTACGATTTGATTTATGTTCTACTGTGAATGTAAAATCATTTTCTGATGCTGCATAATCTTCTGGTAATTCAATGTGAACTGTATAATCCCCTACTGGTAATTTTCTTTCAAAAATGAACGGATTATATTTACTTTGTGGTAATTCTGTTTTTTCACCATTCGCATCTATTGCAAAAACACGTGCACCTTCTGGAAGTGGCTTATCAAATAATACACCAAATTTATTACGGAAGATTTCTTGCATTTCAAATGTTGCGACTTGGTCTGGATTTTCTTTTGTTAACTGAACTATCACAACTTTATTACCAACAAGTTTCACATCGTCTGTTAATAGAACCAATTCCACTGTATATGTGCCATAAGGTAATGCATAAACAGATTTACCATTTCTTGTAAATGTATCTGTCACAATTTCGCCTTTATCATTTTTAATCACATGACGTGAAATCACACCGTGTAAATCAAATGCTTCTCCGTCTAATATAAATGATAATCCGATTGTTCCTTTTTCTTCTGAAGGGAATTTATCTGATAATTTAAATGATGTTGTGTTGCCTGCATAGTCTATAATCTCAAATGTGAATTTAGATGGATCAACATTTTCTGGTAATGTGTATGAACCGTCATCATTTGGTTCAACTTCTATTTCTTCATTTTTATCATTTTTATAAGTTAATCCTTCATAACTAATGCCACTACCGTCTTCTGTAATGCGAGAAGGTTTAAATGTTCTTGTTTCTTTATCGTATGTTCCACCGACACCATCATACATTGGTGCTTTTGTATCAATTTTTACATTAAAACTTGTTTCTTGCATTTCAGAGCCAGAAACATCTGCACGATATGTTACAACATATTGATAATCGCCGTCTGGTAAAACACGATCATCATTGTCTTTACCGTTCCATTCTGTTTCACTTAGAATAGTTGATTTTACATTTTGACCACCGTCATAATATGTTTTTGCACCTTGTCCATTTCCTGTTTCAAAAACAGGATGTTCACGTTTCACATCGTCTTTTTTATAAACTGCTAAGTGCATGTTTTCATAGTTTCTAAGCACCACAGCTTTTAGTGCTACTGCATCTTGTTTTCCATCGCCATTTGGAGAAAAGGCAATTTTTGAATCATCAAATTCAGGTTCAGTGTCTGTTTCTCCTAAAACCACTTCATTTTTACCATATTTACTTACTAAGGCTGTAAAATGATTTTCTGGATCTCTTTGTTTTTCTTCTTCTGAAGCATTAGGATCTGCATAGAAGTAGAAAGGTTTTTCTGATTCTTTAAATGCATAGATTGGTTTTTCTAAAACTGGTAAGTTTTCAAAATGACCTTTAAACCCAACATAAGGTAAGCTAATCACGTGGTCTTGTGCTTGTGGATCAGAGAACACAACAAAGCCTTCGATATATGTACCATTTTCAAATGTTTGGCTTAATTTTTCATTAAATTCAGAAATATCGACAGGAATTTGAACACTCGCTGTACCATTTGCTGGAACAACAATTGTTTGTCCTTCAACTGTTTTCAATAAACTTGGTTTTAGCGTCACAAGCCCATTTTCAACATCATCTGTATTAACAGTCGTTTTATAATGTAATGTTTTATCTTGATTAGATACATTGTGTACAACTAAATTCAACACAAATTGATTATCAATATTTCCTAAAACAACACTACCATAATCATTTGTACCTGTTACATATAAATCGCCATAAGCAGCTTTATCTACATCAATAATACCTGCACCTTGTTGTCTTGGTGATGTATATGTTCCTTTTTCCGTATTCACATGAGGATTTGCGGTACTCATCACTAAATGCTTCAATAAAGCTTGCAATGACTCAGGTGATAATTCTGAAAAACGTTGTTTTAATACTTGTTTGACTAATGCTACGGCACCGGCAACGTGTGGAGAAGCCATACTTGTTCCACTTTCTGTTCCGTATGTACCATTGTTAAATGAAGAATAGATAGAACCACCTGGTGCTGTTACGTCTGGTTTTAACTCTCCATCAGATGACATTCCCCAACTTGTGAAATCTGTTAGTGTATTTGCTTTGTCATTTGGAATTTTAGCTAATTCTTTTTTAAAGACTAGTTTATAATCACCTGAATGTTCTGACAATTCTTTCCCAAAAGAATGCCCTAAAGAAACAATTGGAATTTCTTTATCTAAATCATTTAAAATCATTCCCATTGTGTCTTCTCCACCTACTTCGTGGTTAAAGATAACAACTCCTGCAACTTCTCTTAACATTGCACGTATAACTTTTTCAGTAAATGGAATTTCTCCACGTTGAATTAGTGCAACTTTATCTTTTAAATCATTTTCGCCAAATTGTTCAAAATCTTCTTCTTTACCCAAATTTACATAAACATATTCATATTCTTTTGTTGGATCGAATAATTTTTGATATGTACGGATCGGTGCTATACCATTATGTTTTGTTGCATCATTTGCTAATTGTGGCACACTAACAACAGATGAATTTAAAACTGAATTGTTCATCGCTGCAACAGAGATAGAATCATACGCAATAGATGGATCCCCTACTAAACCATAATCTGGATTACTTGCTAGAGGTGCTCTATATCCAAACCCAAATGTATTACTATTCCCTGCTGCAATAACAACAGTGATACCGGCTTTTCTAGCTAAATCAATAGCACCAGATACCGCTTGTCCTATTTCTAAAGTAGATCCTGCTGATGACCCTAAACTCATGTTAATTGAGTCAGCACCTAATTTTACTGAATCTTCAATGGCTTTCACATAAATAAAGGAGCTTGTTCCTTTCCCTCTTTTATCTGAGAACACACGCATAAACATCAGTTGCGATTCAGGAGCAACTCCTGCTACGTAATCGCCATTTGGTGCTGGTTTTGTTGGATTCCCAACGGCTGTCCCCGTTACGTGCATACCGTGTGAGTCTTCTTTTTCTTCTTTTATATCATCGTTCCAATCATTATAGTTAAACGCATAAACCAATTTATCACTATACCATTTTCCATAAGTAATACCGGCTTTTTGCTTTGCATCTTCTAATTCTTGTTTAGATTTATATTTTGCCGTTGATGTATCTGTAAGATGCAAGACATCATGTTCTGGATCAATACCAGAGTCTATAATAGATACTAATTGTCCTTGCCCTTTTATATTTTTATCCCATAGTGCTTGAACATTGATCAGTTGATTACTGTCAATTGCTTTTCCATAGTTGACCGGCGTATTAGATTCATTCGAATCTGCATTTAATGTCGGCACTTCGTAATCAACAGATACATCTACTGATTCAACATCATTCAAGGCTTTAATTTCTTTTGCTTGTTTATAAGTTGTTTCTAATGAAACTCCATTAAATAATAGATCGTATTCAAATAATTTTTTATACTCAATTCCTTTTGCTTGTAATGTTTTCAAAAATGCTTCACGTGCTGGTTTAGTTTGCGCTTCACGATTAGCACGACCTTCAGGTGTTTTTAAACTATTTGGATCAACTGCTGCTTCTTTTAATTTAACGATAACTTGTACAGTATCATTATCTTGATAAGGTTTTTCACCAGCAGTAATATTCGACAATTCCTCTTGTGCGTAGGCAATGTATTGCGTTGTTGGTAACACCAATGGTTGAACAATGCCAAACCCTAAAGTCAACGTCATCATACTTACCGTCAATTTTTTAGAAAATTTCAACATTCCCACTCCTTTATTAAAAATAAATAACAAAAATGTTATTTTGATTACTGGTAAATTAAATTAAACACCTTAAAATGAAAAAAGTCAACATTTTTTATGGTAAAATTTTCATTTTTTATAAAAAATGAAAAAAAAAGTAACATTTCTATATTATTTAATGCTTTTCAATTTATATATGTTATAATCGTTCTTGTCATAATGAAATGGCAAATTTATTTGTAAAGGAGAAATGTATAGTGGCAGAAAAATACAGTGTTGTTTTAAAGCACGTTACAAAATCTTATGATAACCAAGATATATTAAAATCCATTGATATGGAATTAGAAAAAGGTAAATTTTATACCTTGCTAGGTCCATCTGGTTGTGGTAAAACAACAATTTTGAGGCTAATTGCTGGTTTTAGTTCTGCAACGAGTGGAGAAATTTATTTAGACGGAGAACAAGTCAATAAAATTCCTGCTCATCAACGAAAAGTAAATACCGTTTTCCAAGATTATGCATTATTCCCACATATGAACGTTTTTGATAATATTGCATTTGGTCTATCTGTTAAAAAAATAGATAAAGAAACCATTAAAGAAAAAGTAACAACCGCTTTAAAAATGGTACGTCTAAGTGGTTATGAAACACGCAAAATATCAGAAATGTCAGGTGGACAACGTCAACGTGTTGCCATCGCTCGTGCCCTTGTGAATGAGCCAGAGGTACTATTACTAGACGAACCCTTATCAGCGCTTGACTTAAAGCTCCGTACAGATATGCAATACGAATTACGTGAATTGCAACGTCGCTTAGGTATCACATTCGTTTTTGTCACACATGATCAAGAAGAAGCATTGGCAATGTCTGATTGGATTTTTGTCATGAACAATGGAGAAATTGTCCAATCAGGAACTCCAGTAGATATTTATGACGAACCAATCAATCGCTATGTAGCTGATTTTATTGGTGAGAGTAATATTATTGATGCAAAGATGATTGAAGATTACAAAGTAGAATTTGTTGGTAAAATTTTCGATTGTGAAGATGCTGGTATTCCAAGTGGAGAAGCCGTTGAAATCGTTATTCGTCCTGAAGATATTGATATTACAACACCAGAAAAAGGAAAATTAGTTGCAACTGTAGATACCATGTTATTTAGAGGTGTATTTAATGAAATTATCGCTTATGACGAAGACGGCAATGAGTGGATGATTCACACAACCGATAAAGTAAAACCTGGTGCGAAAGTAGGATTAAATTTTGAACCTGACGATATTCATGTTATGAGATTCAATGAATCTGAAGAAGACTTTGATGCTCGTCTTGAACAATACGAAGACTGAGGAGGCTGAAAATTGAAAAAGAAACACTATAATTATGCTATTCCTTATTTATTATGGATTGTGTTATTTGTCATTGCCCCACTTGTATTAGTTCTTTATCAATCTTTTTTTGATAGCAATGGACAATTTACTTTAAATAATTATATTCACTATTTTACCTCGGCTAATTATGTCAAAATGACGATCAATTCTTTTTTGTATGCATCTCTTGTTACACTAGTGACCTTGGCTTTCAGTTATCCTATGGCTTATTTATTAAGTAGAACAAAACATAAACAGTTATGGATTCTACTCATTATTTTACCAACATGGATCAATTTATTATTAAAAGCATACGCCTTTATTGGTTTATTTAGTCAAACAGGTACGATCAATGAATTTTTAACATTTATTGGTGTTGGACCTCAACAATTATTATTTACAGATGCTGCATTTTTAATTGTTGCAGCGTATATTGAATTGCCATTTATGATTATGCCTATTTTCAATTCTATTAACGATATTCCTTATTCAATGATTGAAGCTAGTGAAGATTTAGGAGCTTCTCGATTAACAACATTACGTCGGGTTATTTTTCCTTTATCTTTACCAGGCGTTCGAAGTGGTATTCAAGCTGTATTCATTCCCTCATTATCTTTATTCATGTTAACACGTTTAATTGGGGGAAATCGTGTCATTACATTAGGAACAGCCGTTGAACAACATTTCCTTGTCACACAAAACTGGGGAATGGGATCTGCTATTGGCGTTGTTTTAATGGTACTCATGATTATTGTTATGTTCTTGACACGTGATAAAAATGAAGCAGGAGGACTAAGAGATGAATAAATTTAAATGGCAAAATATATATTTATGGTTTATGTTTGCTGTACTTTATTTACCTATCTTCTACTTGATTTTTTATTCATTTAATGCCGGTAATGATATGAACCGTTTTACCGAATTTACATTAGAACATTATACAAAAGTCTTTGAAGATAGCCGCTTGATGATTTTTATTATCAATACGTTTATTTTAGCTTTATTATCTGCATTGATTGCAACTGTAATTGGGACCTTCGGTGCAATTATGATTTATTACTTTAAAAAGAATACAACAAGACAAACTTTTTTAAATTTAAATAATATTTTAATGGTAACACCTGATGTTATGATTGGGGCAAGTTTACTGATGCTATTTACATTTTTGCTTCCTATAAAATTAGGATTCTTTAGTGTATTGATAGCCCATGTTGCCTTCAATATTCCAATTGTTGTGTTAATGGTTCTACCAAGATTATACGATATGAATGACACAATGATTACTGCCGCTCAAGATTTAGGGGCAAACGCTCGTCAAATCATGGGACGCGTTATTTTACCAAGTATTTCAAGTGGTATTTTTGCCGGATTTTTCATGGCATTTACTTACTCATTAGATGATTTCGCTGTGACATTCTTCGTCACAGGGAATGGATTCAGTACCCTTTCTGTTGAAATTTATTCTCGTGCTAGACATGGTATTAGTTTAGAAATCAACGCTTTAAGTACGTTAATGTTTTTATTATCCTTTGTACTAGTTATTGGATATTACATTATTCAAACAACAGAACAAAGACGAAAAAAACGATAATATAACATAGAAACGGGGTACAATATGAAAAAATTATATCAGAGTGTTTTGCTTATTCTTGTGATATGCATCGGACTATTTGGTATTAAATATCAAGTAGAACATACACAAGGATTAACCGGAGATAAAGTCATTCATTTTTTTAACTGGGGAGATTACATTAACCCTGAACTCATTGGGGAATTTGAAGAAGAAACAGGCTATAAAGTCGTTTATGAAACTTTTGATTCTAATGAAGCAATGCTGGCAAAAATTAAACAAGGTGGGACATCTTATGATGTTGCTGTGCCAAGTGAATATATGATTCAAACAATGATTCATGAAAACATGTTAAACACCTTGGATTACTCAAAATTAGATAATATACGTCATATTGATGAACGATTTCTAAACATGCCATTTGATCCAAACAATCGTTACTCTATTCCTTATTTTTGGGGAACTTTAGGAATTTTGTATAATACAAAATTTGTTGATGAAGAAGAACTTCAAACATGGAATGACTTGTGGGCTCCAAAATTTAAAAATAATATTTTAATGTATGATGGTGCTAGAGAAACGTTAGGTATAGGTCTGCAATCTCAAGGATATTCCTTAAATGAAACAAATACAGATGCTTTATTACAAGCTACACAAAAAATGAAGCAACTTATGCCAAATATTCGTGCAATCGTTGCTGATGAAATTAAAATGTATATGGCAAAAAATGAAGCAGCCATTGCGGTTACTTTTTCAGGAGAAGCATCTACTGCTCTAGATGAAAATGAAGATTTAGCCTATACTATTCCAAAAGAAGGATCAAATATTTGGTTTGATAATATTGTTATTCCAAAAACAGCAGATAACTTGGACGGTGCTTACGCACTCATCAACTTCTTATTACGTCCAGATATTGCGGCACGTAATGCAGAATACATTGGTTATGCCACACCAAATAAAGATGCAAAAGAACTGATAGATCCTGAAATCACATCTAACAAATCATTTTATCCAGATGATGATTTGATTAGTCGATTAGAAGCCTATAAAGGATTATCCAGAGAAAAAAATAATCAGTTTAATGATTTATTTTTAGAAATAAAAATTGAAAATAAATAGATTTACTCTATAATACAAAAGAGGTAAATTGATGCTGAAAAACGTCAATTCACCTCTTTTATCTACAATAAATTGTGTAAGTTTAGTTACCATGCAATAAAATACTAAGTTTCAGTATTTTAATTATTCTCAATAGTAAAAAAGGCAGCGAGTGGCTAATGCCATTCACTGCCTTTTTCACTATTTCTTTATACAATACAATTTGATGAAAAGTCTATTTTATTCAATACCTAAAATATCTTTAATATCATCATTTGTTAACTCATGACGCATCATCACATCATTGACAACTTCATCAAAAATAGCTTTCTTTTGTTGTTGCATATCATTCATCTTATCTTCAATAGTTCCTTGAGAAATCAATCGGTATACTTGTACCGTTTTTTTCTGACCAATACGATGCGAGCGTCCCATTGCCTGTTCTTCAACAGCAGGATTCCACCATAAATCATACAAAATAATGGTATCGGCACTCGTTAAGTTTAATCCTGTTCCTCCAGCTCGTAATGAGATAAAAAAGACATCGTGTTTTCCAGCATTAAATGCTTTAACCATATCCATTCGTTGTTTTGTATTTGTTTGCCCCGTTAACATAAAACTATCGTGTCCCATGTTTTTTAAAGCATCTTGTAAGATAGCAAGCATACTTGTAAATTGAGAAAAAACTAATAAACGATGCCCTCCAGCAATAGCCGTTTCAACAAGTGTTAAAAATTGTTCTAATTTACCAACATCACCGACATAATCATCCATAATCAATTTTGGATGACAACAAATTTGGCGTAAGCGTGTTAATCCAGATAAAATTTCTAATTTATTTTTTGTAAATTCTTCACTAGAATAATGCGCTACTCTTGTTTGAATATTTTGCAAATACCCTAAATATAATGCTTTTTGTTCTTTACTCAGTTCATTATACAAAACTGTTTCAATTTTTTCGGGTAATTCTGTTAATACATCTGATTTTAATCGGCGTAATAAAAATGGTTTTGCCATTTTTGCGATTGTTTTTGTATCTAATTTTTTATAATCTCGAACATGTGGAAATAAACCTGGTAGAATAAGTGAAAAAATAGACCAAAAGTCTTCTTTTCTATTTTCAATAGGTGTACCACTCAATGCAAAAATAACATGCGCAGATAAATGGCGTAAACTACGATGTAGTTTTGTCGTGTAATTTTTAACCATTTGTGATTCATCTAATACAATGGCATGCCACTGTTTTTCTTTATATGAACGTTCATCTTGTCTAAAACTTTGATAAGATGTGATATATATTTGCACATCTTTTTTCAAGTTATCTAATCTATCTTGTTTTAACCCATTTACAATTTCTACTGATAGATTAGGTGCAAATGTATCAAATTCGTGCTTCCAATTATAAACTAACGAAGCTGGACACACAATTAAGTTCGGCCGATTATTCGTTTTCTGTTCTTCTATCTCACTTAATAAATAAGCTATCGTTTGGATTGTTTTACCTAGTCCCATGTCATCTGCTAAAATACCGCCAAATTGATGTGCAGATAACATTTTTAACCATTTAAATCCATAAACTTGATAATCTTTTAATGTTGTTTTTAAACTCTTTGGTATAGATGCACGAAATAACTCTGGATGCGTTAAGTCATAGACTAAATTAGAAAAATAATCATCCATATTAATATTTTTGTGTAAATCAGATACTAAGTGTAGTGCTTGTGTTTGATGTAATTGAATATGGCCGTCTTTTAACACATCTTTTGAGCGTAACTGATTTAAAATATGATGAACATCTTGAAAAACATCATCTCTTAAATCAATAAATTGCCCATTATCCAACTGATAATAGTGATCATTTTCTTGAATATGCTGTAAAATCTTAGAAATATCTTTATCAGAAATACCATCAATATTAAAAGATATATCGAGTAAAGAACCTTGTGTATCAAATCGTATCATTGGTATATCAACTTGAAAGGCTTTATCTTGTAAATCTTCAGACAAAATAACATGACTAAAATCATTCAACTGTGTTTTTTCACGTGATAGAAAATCATAGAATGTATCTGTAGAATGTAAATACTTTTCAAATCGCTCTCCTTTTTTAGAAAAACCTAATGTTAACAATTTATTTTCCAATCGAATAGCATCTTCTACATTATACTGATCGAATACATCTGTATTTGTTTGTATATCAATCCATAATGTATCGTCTTCTTTCGTCACATAAAGATCTGGCCTATATGTTTGTTTTTTCACAATATAACTACCATCATAATGGATATGTGTAATTTGTTCCAATAAAGGTATTGTATAATTTATAAAATCAGAAATATTTTCTGTTTTTATCAGAATAGGTTTTATTTTACGACTATCAAAAATATCTAATAATAACTCATAAATCGGCAATAAATCTTTATCTATTTTATAGAAATGAGTTTCTATTCTAAGTAACATAAAATCATCTAATATATCCAATAAATGAGGATGTTCTAAAGAACATTCTAACCCTAAACGATGTTTATTCACATAAAAATGAAGAGGCGCTTTTTCTTCAGAATAATGATAAGTTTCAACAACATGGTCATTTAATACAAATATTACATTTTTTAAATGAGAGGTAATTTCCAAACATTCTGCTACTACCAATGGATGAATTTGAAGATATTTTAAACTAGGTACATACACATCAGGTTCAGAATACGAAAATACTTTTTTCAAAAAAACAAATAAGTGATGTGTCTGTTGATCGACTGCATAATCTTGCCAATCAATCGCATCTTTACTACCTAATGTATACGTCCTACGCTCAAAATACGTATATATTAACTCTGGTATACTTTTTACGACATATAATTTCTGTTTCCCAATTTTTAAAGAAATCAATAATCGTCTATCTCGCCATTGTGTTGTCATATTCAATGTTACTTCTACTTTGATAAAAGACGTATCAATTTCCATTTTTTTAGTTTGTGTATATAACGACTTACTTAAACGATTTAATCGAGCTGCTGTGTCAACAACTTGATGCTTTAATTGATGAGATACACTTCTTTCATATCCTTGCATATTTAAATATAATTCAGCAGCTAAAATATGTTTACAATAGCCATGTTCTTTAGAGTATTGACAATCACAAATATCCTTTCCTGTACTTGTTGCATCTAAGTAAACAGAAAATAATTGATTGTGGTCTAAAATTTCTGAGAACCATACCGTTGAGGTCGGATACTTCACAATACTCAAGACCCTATTTTCTTGTACTAATTGCTTTGCTTCATCTATCATTTTATTTGATATACCATTGCTCATCGTATCCTCCTCACTCAACTAAATTGTAATTTTATCATACCATACTTTTGACCATTACAGTAGTAACTACTCTTTTACTCAACAATAGACACTAGCCTGATTTTCATAATATCTTTATGTAAGGATAAATCCTCAACAATATTGACTAAAGAAATATCTTTTGGCAAATGAATTGTAAAAATATTACGATACACATTTCTACCGTCCACATTTTGTACATCGAATAAAACATCATTCAATTCAATAGAATATTTTGAAAAATATTCATTTAAAAAGGCTTTTGTTTCTAGTCTATGCACAAATTGAACTTCTAATCTTTTCACATTCGGAACATGTACAATAAAACGGATGATTGTTAAAGAAAAAACAACTGCTAGAAAACTTAAACAAGCAATTTTATAATATCCCATACCTAAAGCAATACCAATGCCTGCCGATGTCCATAAAGAAGCCGCCGTTGTTAACCCCGCTACTCTTTGTTTCGTCACAACAATTGTGCCCGCACCTAAAAAACCTATCCCACTTACAATAGGGGCTAATAAACGTACTTGGTCAACATCTATTTCTGGATGAATACTTAATTTCTCATAAAAAACTGCACTTTGAATAAGAGCAACTGTCGTTGCACCTACACATACTAAAATATGTGTTCTAAGTCCTGCCGGTCTACTTTTTCGTTGTCTGTCATAGCCTATAACACCTGCAAAAATAATAGCTAAAACTAATCGAATCGCAATATCTTGCGTTGTCATCTATATATCCTCCTTTATGATAACGCTTAATTTCGTAAACTTTAGTATACCATAAACGGTAAAAAATATCATCTATGAAAACATCTAGACAAGAGCATATTGTTGTACTTTAAAAATAAGGCTCTTCGCCAACTGAGGTTGGCGAAGAGCCTTCATATAGATTACATTCATTGTTGTTGCTGTTTATGTTCAAATGCTTTTTTTTGCCATATATAACATGCTTTTGAGTCAATCACTAATAGCATAAATGTATTAATTAAAATAACAATAACATCATTATTTTGTTTTATCAGATATGTCTGTATTTCTACTAGAATCGTAACAATATCAACAATAATAAAGAAAATATACGATGCAGATTTTCCTCTAATTAACAAAAAACGTGCCAACATTCCTAGTATAAAAACTAAAAAATTACCAATAATTAACACGATGTTTTGTTTGTCTTCTACAATATATGTATATAAAACAAAGAATAAAATACATCCTCCAATAGCATTGTAAATCAATGGTTTTAAATCATGTTTATCGGTGTACGTAATGGTGTCTTCAAATTCAATGTAGCCAATAATCGCATACACAGCTCCAATTAAGGCACTGATTACGCCACCTACTAAATCATATTGAAATTTCACAAAAGCAGTCACAAAACATCCTATAATTGTCACAATATAATAATGACGCTTTAATCCATTTGAAAAAACAACACCCATATACGCATCAAAAATATTATTTAAAATAAGCCCAACTACTAAAAAATTCATGCCACGATAGTCTTGAAAAACTGTATAAAATGTAAGTAGTAAAAACACGAGAAACCAAATTTTATCAAAATAACTTACCCATTTAGGCTCATCCATGTTCTTCCTCCTATTGTAACGCTAAATATTGTAAGGCCATAATTGTTTTTGCATCAATAATCGTACCGTCTTCAACCATTTCTAAAGCTTTAGATATCTCTATCCATACAATATCTAAAAACTCATCTTCATCTAATGAAAGTGGATTTTCAACTTCTATTAATTCTGTTGCTTCAAATAACGTAATTTTTTCTGTACAATATCCTGGAGAAACAACAAAAGTGTAAACTTCTTTCCAGTGTCTTGCTTGATAGTTTGTTTCTTCTTCTAATTCTCGTTTAGCTGCACTTAATGGTTCTTCTTTTGGAGAATCTAATTTTCCAGCAGGCACTTCAAAAAGTGATTGCTCAATCGCTTTTCTATATTGTCTAACAAGCAATACTTTATTGTCTTTTGTAGCAAGAATACATACAGCACCATGGTGTTTAATAATATCTCTTTTGGATATATTTCCATTTGGTAAGCGAACATCATGACTTTCTACATCAAAAATAGCACCATGATACACATTTTTTGATTGTAAGGTTGTTTCTATATAATCATTCATACGTATACTTCTCCTTATTTTAAAAATGATTGAAATACGGTATCTCCTAAAAAAATACCTCTTTTTGTTAATCGAATAAAATCATGTTTCATTTCCAATAATCCAACACTCATTAAATATTGGATTGTCTTTCCATAGACACTTTCTAATGAAATACCATATTTTTTTTGAAACTGCTGTCGGTTAACACCTTCTATTTTTCGCAATCCTAAAAACAATTCTTCTTCCATAATCTGTTCTTTTGTTAATGTTTCTTTTGAAAAAATAGGAAGTTGCTTTTGTCGTAAAGGTTCTAAATAGTGCTGAATGGGTCCATTATTTTTATAACGTATTTGATGAATATAGCCATGTGCTCCTGCTCCAAATCCAAAATAATGTCCGTTATTCCAATATGTTTTATTATGGATGGATTGATAGCCGTCCAAAGCAAAATTACTAATTTCATATTGCTTTCTTCCTGCTTTGTCTAACATTTCCATAGCCAGTTCATACATGTCTGCATCATCATCTTCGCTTGGTAAAGGAAGTTTTCCTTTTCTCATCAACTGATAAAAAATCGTTTTATTTTCTAAAATCAAAGAATAGACTGCATAATGTGGTAAATCCAATGCTAGTGCTTGTTCTAAACTATTTTTAAAAATAGACAATGTCTGATATGGTAGTCTAAAAATCAAATCAATACTAATATTATCAAACCCTGCTTTACGTGCATTTGATACAGATTGATACACATCATCAACACGATGACTACGTCCTATTTTTTCTAAAATACGATTATCAAAAGATTGAACACCCATACTCAAACGATTAGCACCATGCATTTTTAATACAGCCATTTTTTCTAAATTAACATCACCTGGATTAGCTTCTACACTAAATTCTGCTTGTGGATGAATAGATAAATATTTATGCATACCTGTTAATAGTGTATCCAGTTGTTTAGCTGTTAAACTTGTAGGTGTGCCTCCACCAATATACACCGTTTTTATTTCTGTTTTAGGATATTGTTGCATCGTTAACGCTATCTCATCAATCAATAACTGAACATATTCATCAACTGGTTGTCCTTCAATATAAACTTTATTAAAATCACAATAATAACAAATATGTTCACAAAACGGAATATGGATATAGACTGACGTCATATTTGTCCTCTACTTTCAAAATACTCTCTTGCTGAAATTTCATCCATTCGTAATTGAGCGATTAAGCTCTTCACGCTATGGAATTTAATTTCTTCTCGTACATATTTTAACCATTCAATTGTAACTTCTTCGTCATAAATATCTTCACTAAAATCAAGTACATGTACTTCTACACTTACGACACGATTTTGTTCAAACGTTATATTACGTCCGATAGACGCCATTCCTTTATACCATACGTCTTTGACTTTTATACGCACAATATAAACCCCTTCAGCAAGTCTGTATTGTTTTTCATCTACTTTAATATTCACCGTTGGAAATCCTATTTGTCGTCCTCGTGCATCACCATGAATGACATAACCACTAGTCGCATACACTCTACCTAATAATGCATTTGCTTTTTCAATAGTTCCAGTTGATAGCGCTTGACGAATAGCTGTAGAACTTACTTTCTCATAATCTTGTGTTTGTTGTTCCACAATAATGACGTCAAATGTTCCTTGACTATGTTCGGCTAATGTTTCAATAGTTCCATTTGCACCTTTTCCATAACGATAATCAAATCCTGCCACAACATATTTTGTATTAAGATTGATAACATAATCTTGAATAAATTGATGAGGTTCAATCGATGCAAATGCCTCTGTAAATGAAACAAGATAGAAAATATCAACACCCATTTGTTGCAATAAAACAGCTTTTTCTTCCACACTTGTTAAATACACTTCTTTTTGCTTTGTAAATATAACGGACGGATGCTGATTAAAACTTAACACAGCCAATTTATATCCTTTTTCCCTAGCAATATCTCTTCCTGTTTCAATGACTTTTTGATGCCCTAAATGTACACCATCAAAAAAACCAAGTACTAAAACAATACCTTCTTTTTCAACCTCAACAGGCTGAAATGGATAGGTTAATTTTATAATATTCATCATGTTGATTCTCCATTACTTAATAACATTTTTTTAGGTTTGATATACCCCGCTCTTTCAGGGTGTTTGTCGTATAACGCTATAATTTTGTCACGATAAACGAAAAAAACAGGATACTGAACATGGGGCATTTCTTGTAAAATAGCACCATTTTGTACACGTGCATATACCTCATCATCAATCTCACATCGCGGATAATCTAAGAAAGCTTGTTCAACAGGAATAAGTGCCATTGAAGCATCACTCAATACTTCAAGCTGATGTAATGTAAAACATTGTTCCTGTTTAAATCCTGCACTTTGTGTACGTGTCAAATCACTCATAAATGCAGGGTATCCCATTTTCGCACCTAAATCAACAGCCAGTGTACGTACATACGTCCCTTTACTACATGTCACAGAAAATCGCCACGACACTGTATGATTATCATGTACACTTACATCAGATATACGCTTAAAGTCATATATCACGACTTGACGAACTGGTCGTTCAACCGTTTCATGATTTCGTGCATATTCATATAATTTTTTGCCATTTACTTTTACGGCTGAGTACATAGGCGGGATTTGTTGTATACGACCTAACATTGATGCCATTATTGCATCAATCTCGTCTGTTGTTGGTATTTTATCAATATTTTTAACAGCCACAATATCGCCGTCACTATCTTCTGTACTTGTTGCTATTCCTAATGTGATTTCTCCCTCGTATTGCTTTTCAGCATTCAACATAAATTCTACCATTTTCGTTGCACTACCAATGCAAATTGGTAATACACCATCAACATTAGGATCCAATGTCCCTGTATGTCCTACTTTTTTTGTTTTCAATATTTTTCTTAATTTAAAAACGCAGTCATGACTGGTCATGCCACGTTCTTTCCACAATGGTAATATCCCGTTCATTTTCTTACCTCATTTCTTAGACAGTATATCACTTTTTACTCATTTTTTCATTATCTAGGTTTCTTCCTCTTTTACAGAAAAATTTTTTGTATACAAAAACAAGCGTACATATCTCCTAAAATGATATTTTATACATTTTAAAACTTTTTTATATAATTAAAATCATTTTTATACTTTTCATTTTCCTGATATTTTTAACCCTATTGAAAGTCATAAAAAAAAAGCGTATAATATAAAATAAGATTGATTTTAAAAGACTTATAGACGAGTAAATAAAAAATGATGAATCATCAAAAAGTCCACTAATCCATTCATCACATAAACATTTCTATGTATTTTTATTCACTTTTCTGTATGTAGCATTACCTTAAAACCACAATCTTATAGCAGAATGTTTATAAGACTTTAAAATCAATCTCCTTTTTCTAATTATCTCTCATCCTAATTCCAAAAACCTATAGAAATTGCTCCCACAATTTCTATAGGTTTTGGTTTTTTGGCAACCATAATGTGATTGCTGTATATGTATTTTCTTGTGATACTATATCCATTTTATAAGGCTGACCATAATATAATCTTAAACGTTCATCAACGTTTTGCAATCCCACACCACCTAATCGTTTGTGAGATGTCATATCCTTTGTGGTTTGTTTTATACCACGCCCATTATCCTCAATATTAATACCATAATGTGTATCTGTTTCTGTCATAAAAACACGAATCATCCCTTTTCTATCTAAACCTTTAATACCATGATAAATCGCATTTTCAACGATTGGTTGTAAAATAAGACGTGGTACTTTGATGTCTTTACATTTTTCTAAAAGTGTAATCTCATATTCTAATTGTTCTTCATAACGTTGTTTTTGAATAAATAAATATTGACGAATGTGGTCAAACTCATTTTCTAAAGTCATCAATTCATTTCCTGCATTTAAAGATAATCTAAAAAATTGTGCCAGCGCTTTTGTCATACTCACCACTTTTTGACTATCATTAAATTCTGCCATCCAAATAATCGTATCCAATGTATTATAAAGAAAATGTGGGTTAATTTGACTTGTTAGTGCCTGTAATTCAAAATAACGAATATCTCTTTCTTTTTCTTTAATTCCTTCTAGTAAACGATTGATTTCATCAAGCATACGGTTAAAATATAAGGATAAATCTTGTACTTCTTCACTTCCTTGAATGACCGCTCTTGCTGAATAATCCCCATGTTCAATTTGATGCATTGTTTGTTGTAATTCTTTTAATGGTCTTGTCCACTTTCTAATCAGAATAAGCAGAACACCACCCGTTACAACAAAAATAAAAATCCCCGACAAACTAAAGGCAACAAGCAAATGTAATTGAACATCTTTTAATTCAGAAAGTGGTACAACAGCAACCAATTCCCATGTGGATTTACCTAGTTTATTTGATTGCACATAAGTATACTGCCCATTCATATACCCCATTTCTGTTTCTTTAATACGCATGATTTCAGATAAATTATGACGGACTTCTTCTGTTTGATTAGCGGATTGATACAAAATACGATTGGTTTGGTCTACAATAAATAATTCACCATTATCTTGTAAATTTAATTGTTGCAAATAATCATCAATACTATCTGATGAAACATCCATTCGTAAGACACCTATGTTTTCTCCTTTTTCATCGTGAATATCTTGTGTCATGGAAATCACTTGTATCTCTTTATTATCTTGCTTTCTTTTCATAGACGTTAATACCGCAACGCCTTTTTGTTTAATGGCTTCTGTATACCATTCTTCTTCCATCATATTTTTAGATAAAGACATATCCATACTATCTAAATTTGATAAAACGCGTCCGTCTTTTGTAATGAGTACAATGGATAAAAATTGACTATCTGTTTTTAAAAAAGTATGAATAATTTCTAGTGATATGTTTTTATTTTCTGTTGTTTCATGCAACATATAAGACCGAATGGATTCATTATTTGATAAAGCATACGTACTTTGCCGTAATCTCTCTAAATAAGAAGATAAATCATGATTGACTCTATCCAATACTTGTTTCGTATTTTTTTCTGTCATATCCACAATAATTTGAGATGCCATGGCATAATAAAAACCACCTATTCCAACAAGAAATATAACCATTATCGTAAAGACATACAAAGAAACTTTGTAAGCTAAAGATTTTCGTTTCATCACTCACTATCTCCTTTTTGAAATTTCTTAGGTGACATACCAACAATTTGTTTAAATCGAATAGAAAAATAATTCACATCATCATACCCGACTTTTTGAGCCACTTCATAAATTTTTAATTCACTTGATAACAATAAAATTTTGGCATACGCAATACGTTTTTCTGTTACATAATCTTGAAAAGACATACCGAATTGCTTTTTGATGAGTGTGCTTGTATACGTCGATGCAAACCCCAACCAATTTGCTAATTTCACTAATGAAAAGTCAGGTTCTGTAAAATGCTCATTAATGATTTGTTGCATTTGATTTTGTTTAGAATCATTTATTTGTGTATCCACAACTTCTAAAAGAATTTTATCTTTTTGCTCTTTTTGAATATTTAAAATAACCTTTTTTAAAATAGTTTCAACATCTTTTTTAGATACTGGTTTTAAAATATAATCATCAGCCCCTAATTTCAAAGCAGCCAAAGCATAATCAAAATAGTCGTATCCTGTTAAAAAAACAATATGTATTTCTGGATAATATTCTTTTGTTTTTGTTGCCAATGTAATGCCATCCATATTGGGCATATTGATATCTGTTAATAAAATATCTACATGGTTTTCTTCTAAAATATTTAATGCTTTTTCTCCTGAACTCGCTTCAAGAATCGTTGTAATACCTAATGACTGATAATCTACGAGTTGCGTTAATCCTTTTCGAATAAATGATTCATCTTCTACAATTAAAATCGTGTACATCTGTTCACCTTCTTTGTTCTTATTATATCACAAATTGAATGATCCTTTTATCAATCAATATTAGATAACTGCTATGATTCTGTACTATTAAAAAATTTTATCACCAATATTATTTACTATAAAATCAAAAATAGACTACACCACAATAATCAATGGGTGTAGTCTACTTTTTTATTCCATATACGGTAATAGATAGTCATATCCTTTTTCTGCCATTTCCATTTTTGAAATAAATTTAATAGATAAACTGTTGATACAAAAACGTAAACCACCTTTATCTTTTGGACCGTCATCAAATACATGTCCTAAATGCGAATTACCTGCACGACTTCTCACTTCAATACGTGTCATATTATAACTTGTATCTTTATGATATGTTACCACTTCTGTGTTAATTGGTTTTGTAAAACTAGGCCATCCACAACCTGATTGAAACTTATCTTTTGAGAAGAATAGCGGTTCTCCAGTTGCAACATCAACATAAATACCTTCTTCAAAAAAGTCCCAATATTGATTTGAAAATGCTTGTTCTGTTTTATTTTCTTGAGTGACTTGATATTGGTCTTTTGTTAATGTTTGTTTTAATTCTTCTTGAGATGGTTTTGGGTATTTTGTCACATCAACAAGAGGCACGTTCGCTTCTGATACATCTATATGACAATATCCACCCGGATTTTTTTTCAAGTAATCTTGATGGTACTCTTCTGCTAAAATATAGTGTCTCAATGGTTCGATTTCAATCGCAGTTTTTTGTCCAAGTTCTTTTTCTTTTTCAGCAATAGCTTCATCAATCACTTTTTTATCATCGTCATTTTGATAGTAAATACCTGTACGGTATTGTCTACCTCTATCATTACCTTGTTTATCAACACTTGTTGGATCAATCACACGGAAATAATACAAGAGTAATTCTCTTAAACTTACTTTAGAGGCATCATATTGAATATGTACCGTTTCTGCATGATCTGTTTGAGAAATCAAATGATAATTTGTAACATCACTTTTTCCATTAGCGTATCCAGATGTCACATCAATTACACCATTGATTCTAGAAAAATATTCTTCTAATCCCCAAAAACAGCCTCCTGCTAAGTAAAGATCTTTTAACATACTTTTATCCACAGTTTCTCCTCCTTTTTGCATTGATTTACTTTCTGAAGTTACTTGTTCTTTAACTCTATTTTCAATAGATTGTGTACTTGCATTTTTTGCACTTACATAGCGTTGTAAGAACAGTACACCTAACACAGCAACAATTACCGCTCCTATAATGACGCCTTTCTTCATAGTTCACCTCATTAGTTCACTGTTTTCATAAATTCTTTAATATCCATTGCTGACATATAACCTGTTTGTTGTTTAACAAGTGTACCATCTGATCCTATGAACAATTCTGATGGATAGCCTACGACACCTAATTTTTGGAAATACTCACCATTTTCATCGAATAGTACTGGTAAATCTGTATAAGATGTGCCATTAAACCATTTCAAGAAATCTTCTTTTGATTTTTCATTACGATAATTTGGTGCAACAATCGTCAAGACAACAAAGTCTTTTTCATTTTTAGCTAATTCTTGAGTTTCTTGTAGTGTGGACAAACAAATTGAACACCATGAAGCCCATGCTTTGATAAATACTTTTTTACCTTTATATTCTTCCAGTGTATGTACTTTGCCATTAACATCCATCAATTTAAAACTTGGTGCCATCTCACCTTTATTTTTCATCATATCATCTTTCATATTTGATTTATCAGACATAGACGAACTTTCCATCATTTTATCATCTTTCATTTTGTTGTCACTCATATTTTTATCATCCATTTTTTTGTCGTCCATTTTTTTATCGTCCATTTTACCGTCTTTCATCATGGATGAGCTTTCCATCATTTTATCATCTTTCATTGCAGCTTGTCCGCAACCTGCTAATAATACACATGCTGTTGCTACTGTTCCTAATTGTTTCATATATTTTTTCATTTTATTTTCTCTCCTTATTTATTATTTATTGTTTAATGAAAAAGTGTTGATAAAAAGTTAGCTTGTCCAAATATCAATAATACGCCCATTAAAATAATCAACCAACCACCAACTTTTTTAATGCGTAACATATATTTTTTAACTTTGGCAATATGTTTTAAAAATAGTGTAGATGCTAATGAAATACACATAAATGGTAATGCTAAACCTAATGCATAGACAGCCATTAACATAACTCCTAAAAGACTATTGCTTCCTCCAGATGAGGATAATGCAAAAATCGCACTCAAAACTGGACCAATACAAGGTGTCCATCCAAAACTAAATGTAAATCCTAATAAATAAGCATTTAGTAAATGATTTTTATTACTAGACATCGTTGTCGATTTTTGTCTTTCTAAAAATGGAATATGAATATATTCAGCATGGTGTAACCCAAGAATAATAACAATAATCCCCATAATAATTGGTGTATACGGGCTTGCAATAAGTTTTCCTAAAAAACTTGCTCCAAAACCTAATGTAATGAAAACCGTTGAAATACCAAACACAAAAGCCAATGTGGTATAAACAGGTTTTGTATAAATTTTAAATCGCCCTATTTTAATAGCTTTATCACCTGTTTCCTCCATTAAAATCCCCGTATATACAGGTAATAACGGTAAAATACACGGTGAAAAAAACGATAAAATACCGGCTAAAAATGTCGTCCAAAGAAAAACGGCATCTAATTGTTGAACCATACGCTCAACTCCTTTCCTTGTTTACATGTATACTATACTAAACTATCTCTCATAAAAACATAGAATAAGATATTAAAAAACTTGAATTTAATATGAATTTTATTGAATGACGCACAAAACTAGAAAATAGTGCAAAACTCACACTACTATCAAAAAGCGGTGAGCGAACATTGTAAAATGTCCGTTCACCGCTTCATTTATTAAAAGCTACAACTTAACAAAGAATCTAATTTTCTTATAGAACAATTTATGAGAAATACCTCTTTATTTAAAAATCGTGTTGGTGGATTGCTCCACCAACACGATTTTAGAGCCTAAAACTCTTAATTTTTTGTCCCTAACATAAAACAAAAAGATAGTGACTTAACTTGTATTAAATCACTATCTTTCATAGCTATCAGCCCTATTTGACAGACAACTAGTATTTTATTTAATTATTTTGAAGCTGCTGGAGCATCTGCTGTTAACTGGATTTTATGTAAGTTGTAACCCCAGTTACCTTCATAATCTTTAACATCTAAGTTTTTCACACGTGTATTAACAGCTGTTAATGATAAGATATTGAACAATGGTAAACCAAATGCTTCTTCATTAGCATATTTTTGCCATGCATCAAAAATTTCTTTTTGTTTTTTAGAATCAAATGCTTCTGCTGAACCCATTTTAGCTAATAATTCATCATTTTTCTCAGATACATAACGTGTCATATTTAATTGAGTATTACCCCATGTATGTGATTGATTTGGGTCACCAGATAATGACCAACCAGCAACGAATAAGTCTACTTCTGGATCATCGTTTTCTAAACGATCAAAGAATGAGTTACCTTCGATTAAGCGTCCGCCTACTAATTGAACGTCTAAACCAACTTCTTTCCAGTATTTGATGTATGCTTGAGAAATCGGTTCATTATCGCCACCAGCAGACATCGCTAAATTAATCGTTAATTTTTCACCTTTTGGATTTTCACGTAATCCATCACCGTCTTTATCTTTATAGCCTGCTTCATCTAAGATTTTTTTAGCTTTTTCTGGATCATGTGGGAAACCAGGTAATGTGCTGTCATGTAATGAGCCAAATGTTGGTGCTAACATTGAGTTTGCACGAACACGTAAACCGTTGTAGAATGTTTGACCAATTTCTTCTAAGTTTAATGCATACCCCATTGCTTGACGTAATGCTTTATCGTTGATTTTTTCGTTTGTAATAACACTTGTTTCTTTTTCTGCATCCCATTTACCGAATTTAAATCCGATGTATTGGTAAGCATGACGCCATTTACCAGCTAAAGTTGCATTGTTTAATTCTTTAAATGAATCGTAAATAGCTGTTAATGTTGATACTGACATAATGTCATATTTACCTGCTTTAAATTCATCTGGAGAGTTTGTTGAGTTAACAACTTCAATGATAACACCATCTAAGTTTGGTTGACCTTTCCAGTAGTATGGGTTTGCTTCTAATTCAACAGATTCACCTGTTACGATTTTTTTGAATTTAAATGCACCTAAACCAGCTGGATTTTTACGAACTGCATCAGATGCTGATTGATCTTTAATTGCAATATCTTTCAACTGATGTTTAGGGAATGGTGTAGACCAAAATCCGCCAACATGATTCAATGATGGAGATACTTCTTTTAATTGGAATGTTACAGAATGATCATCATTTTTCTTGATACCTGAAATTGTTTCAGATTTTCCTTCATGATACTCATCCATACCAACGATATTTTTAAATGTATCGTTATATCTTTCACCTGTGTAATCTTTATGTCCAATCACTTCAAATGCATAGATATAATCATCAATTGTAAATGGTTCGCCATCTGACCATTTTACGTTTTCTTTAACTTTGATTGTGATCGTTTTTGCATCTTTGTCAATTGCTAAAGTTCCTAAACCACCTTCGACAATTTTGTAGTCACTATTAGCTACAAATAAGCCTTCTTCTGTAAATGCTGTTACTTCTGAATCAGATGCTTCTTTTTGGTAAAGACCACTGAATACACCTGGAATAGGACTATCACTGATCAATGCATATTTTAATACGCCACCTTTAATTGGTGTACCTTCATGCTCTATTTTAGACGGAAATTTTGCTAATGTTTCTGCAACATTACTGTCTGCTGACTTTGTTTCTTCTTTTTTTGCAGTATCTGTGTTATTGCCACAAGCTGCTAATACAGCAACTGATGCTAAACCTAAAAACCATTTTGCTTTTTTTGCCATTGTAATTACTCCCTTAATAAATATTTTTACTATCTACTTTTTATAAAGTAGTTTAATAAACTAACCTAAACGTTGTTTTGCATCTGATGAACGTTTCAACGCTTCACCAATATAGTTAACACAAAGCATTAACACCAAAACAAGTAATGATGCGGGTAGCCACACCCACACTTTGTTTTTAATAATATCTGAGTTGGTTGCATATCCAATCAATGTCCCTAAACTTGGCGTAGAACTTGGTAAACCAAATCCTAAATAACTCAAACCTGTTTCTAAACCAATATTTCCTGCTAAGGATAATGTTGTATTTACAATAATAATAGAACTCATATTCGGTAATAATTCACGTGTCATAATACGCAAATCACTTTCACCTAATGTTTTAGCAGCTTTTATATACTCCATTGAAGATTCTGCTAAAGCTTTCCCACGATATAATCTTGCATTCCCTACCCATGAGAAAACACTCATGATAAAAATGAACGCAAGCATTGAATAGTTTGGTACAACTTGTAAAAATGCAATGATTAGCAATAATCTTGGTAAAATACTGATGAAATCAACAATACGCATCACAACAGCATCAACCCATCCACCATAGTATCCTGAAATCGTTCCAATAAACAACCCGGCAAGAGTTGTTAAAACAGTTACGCTAAAAGCAATTGTCAATGAATTTCTTGCACCAATAATCAACTGGAATAAAATCTCACGACCACCTTCATCGGCACCCATAATGTAACCTTTTGTACCTGGTTTGGCAAAACGATTTGTAATAAATACTTCCATTGCTTTTTTACTATCTAAAAACATTGATGTAATAAAAATACCTAAAATCAATGTCGCAAAGATAATAAAAGCTGTCATCGCAACTTTATCACGTTTAAATTCACGAACAATAACACCAAAACCAACAACGGCTTTTTTGTTATCTTTTTCTTGTTTTAATTTATCTTTTTTAGCCACTTTTAGTCTCCTTTCTACTGAATGCGAATGCGTGGATCAACTAATGCAAGTGCCACATCCGATAGTAAGGAACCAAATAAACCGGCTAATCCATACATTAAAATCAGTGCTGTCATTAGTGAGTAGTCACGTCCATTGATTGAATCGATAAATAATTTACCCATCCCAGGGAATGAGAAAATGTTCTCAATAAAAATTGAACCAGATAAAATACCTGTAATATCATATCCAATAAATGTCACAATCGGTAAAATAGAGTTTCTAAAAATATGTCTTGAATATACTTTATTCAAAGGAACACCTTTTGCACGTGCTGTACGTACATAGTCTAAAGATTTCGCATCAATAATACCTGATCTTAAATATTGAATGGTACCAACTGTTGATAAAATACCCATAATTAAGGATGGTAATAAAATGTGATGGAATCTATCCCAGAAGTACGCTAGACCAGTTAAAACAACACCAGATGTTTCAGTACCACGAGTTGGGAACCAACCTAATGAATATCCGAATAGCCAAATAGCCAATAATCCGGCAACAAACCCTGGAATTGAAAAGTTTAAAAAGTTTAAGAAAACAATAATTTTATCAGCCCATGAATTTTGGTAACGACCAGCTATCATACCTAAAGGAATAGCTACTAAATACATAATCACAACTGTTAAGATAGATAACCACACCGTATTACTCAAACGTTCACCAATAATATCAACAACAGGACGTTGGTTTTGATAACTGTTTCCTAAATCTCCATGAAATGCTTTACTAATCCAACGACCATATTGTACATACCACGGATCATTCCAACCATTTGCTTGTCGAATTGCTTCAATGTCTTTTATCGTTAATGAAGCACTCGCTTTCCCAGATAACGCATCCCCAGGCATCATTTTAGCCAATATGAAAATTAATAGGCTTAAAATTAAAATTTGAGGAATCATGACCAATATTCTTCGTAAAATCACTTTCCACATTTACATCGTACCTCCTTTTTGAACTGAAGATAGTGCGACTTTATGTGTATTGCTAATATTTTCTAAATCATACACACGCCCATTTTTATCGAAGTATTCTGCTTGATTTTTTGCATACTCACTTTCAACTTTCAAACGTTTTATTTTATTTTCTTCAGCTGAATCAGGATTAACAGATGGAATTGCGGATAATAAACGTTGTGTATAAATATGTTTTGGATTTTCATAAATATCTTTTTTGTTACCATACTCTACAAATCGTCCACGATACATGATAGCTAAATCATCTGACATGTGTTTGACAACACCTAAATCATGAGAAATAAATAAATAAGCAATACCATATTCATCTTGAATACGTTTCATGTAGTTTAATACTTGCGCTTGTACAGATAAGTCCAATGCAGATACCGGTTCATCAGCAATCACTAATTTCGGTTTGGATGCAATAGCACGTGCCACCCCAATACGTTGACGTTGACCACCTGAAAATTCATGTGGATATTTCGTTAAAATATCTTCCGTAAATCCGATAATGTCTAATAATTCTAAAATACGACGTCTTTCTTCATCTGGTGATAATTTTTCAAAATTACGTAATGGTTCTGATAAAATATCTTGAATACGTTTTTTAGGATTAAAACTTGATAAAGAGTCTTGGAAAATCATTTGAACGTTACGGTTGTATTCAGATGTACGTTTTTTTACTTGTTTTGTAATGTCTTCTCCATTGTAATAAATTTTACCAGAAGTAATTTTTTCTAAACCAATAATAGCTTTACCAATAGTTGATTTACCTGATCCAGATTCACCAACTAAACCATACGTTTTACCTTCTTCAATATCTAAGTTAACACCATCCACGGCATACACATGATCTGTGACACGATTCCAAAATCCACTACGAATTGGATAATGTACTTTTAAATTTTCAACTTGGATAATACCCACGATTATTCTCCTTCCCCATCAAAATGAAAATGTTTGTAACAAGAACATCTCACAAAATGACCAGGCGATACTTCGTGTAAAACTGGATCTTTTTCGTGTGCGTCTTCGGAAATCCACGGAATACGTGGTGCAAAACGGCACCCTGTACGATCTAAGTTAATTAAAGACGGTACGCTACCTTGAATCACATGTAAGTCTTCTTCACTATCATCTTGAGGCATTGACTGTAATAATGAACGTGTATACGGATGTAACGGATTATTAAATAATTCATTTACTGGAGCTACTTCAACAAATTGTCCTGCATACATAACAGCTACTTTATCGGCTGTTTCAGCCACTACCCCTAAGTCATGGGTAATTAAAATAATTCCTGCTTCGGTTTCTTCTTGTAAATCATTTAATAAGTCAAGAATTTGCGCTTGGATTGTTACGTCTAACGCTGTTGTTGGTTCATCAGCAATAATAATTGGTGGTTTACAAGCCAAAGCTATCGCAATAACGACACGTTGGCGCATCCCACCGGATAATTCATGTGGATATTGCTTTGCCACACGCTCTGGATTAGGAATACCTACTTGAGTTAATAATTCCAACACACGTTGACGACGTTCTTCTTTGTTCATTGTCGTATGATAAATCAGTGTTTCTTCAATTTGTTTAAAAATCGTCATCAATGGATTTAATGCTGACAATGGATCTTGGAAAATAACACCAATGTCGTTACCACGGATTTTTTCAAATTGTTTATCTGTAAATTCTGCTAAGTTATCTTGTCTATATAAAATTTCACCAGATATACGTGTGTTTTTTGCATCATGCAATCCAACAATTGTTGTTGCTAATGTACTTTTACCACAACCTGACTCACCTACAATAGCTAAAATTTCATTATTTGATAATGTAAATGATACACCATCTACTGCATCATAAAATTGATCGTTGTAACGAAATCCTGTATGTAAATCACGTACATCTAATAACGTTTTTTCATACGTCAAAATAATTCCTCCTTCTTCATTTAACTTCTCTATACTATCCTATCATCACGACGAATACATAACATGTATAACAACATTATATAGATTATGCTCATCAAAAGCAACTTATATTTTCATTTTTTTTTAATAAAAAACAATTTAGTCAATAATATAGCCATATTATTATACTACAAATTGTCTGAATATTCTATCCTATTTTATATTTTTTATAAAAAAAGCTAAGCAAAGTGCCTAGCTTTTATGATTTAGAAGCAATATACGAAACAATATCTCCTATTGTTTGAATATGTTCTGATTCTTCATCAGAAATTGTTCCCCCAAATTCTTGTTCAAAAGCCATAATCAATTCAACGACCGAAATAGAATCTGCTTGTAAATCTTCTTTAAATCGTGTTTCTTTTGATAAATCGCTTTTATCTGTATTAAACTGTTCAGACACAATGTCTAAAACTTTCTCATAAATTTTTTCTTCCATTAATTATCACTCTCTTTCTCATTATCGAAATGATTTGCTAAATCTTCAATCACATGGGAGTCTAAAATTGTTCGAATTTGCTTTAATGTGTAATAAACAGCTGTGCTGTCTGCTGAACCATGTGTTTTCACAACAGGTGCTTTTAAACCAAATAAAACAGCACCACCGTGTTTAGAATAGTCTAACACATCTTTTACGCCACTTAAAGCATTTTTAACGAGTAATCCACCTAGTTTTGTTTTAAGGTCACCTTGTTTAATCGTTGATTTAATTAACTGAACCATGGACAAAGCTGTTCCTTCAACGGATTTCAAGACAGCATTTCCCGTAAAACCGTCTGTTACAACAACATCAGCTTCTCCTAATAACAAATCTCTTGCTTCAATATTTCCAATAAAATGAATATCCTCTAATTGCAATAATTGTTGATACGCCTGCTTCGTTAACTCATTTCCTTTTGAAGCCTCCGCTCCATTGTTTAACAATGCTATTCTTGGTTTATCTATTTTTTGTACAAAACGTGCATAGTACGAACCTAAAATAGCAAATTGAACGAGATGATGTGGTTTACAATCCGCATTAGCACCAACATCCATAAATACAAACGTACGACTTGGATCTGTTATAACAGGTAAAGTTGGCATTAAGCCCGGACGTTCAATACCTTTAATTCTTCCAACGATAAATAACCCCGCAGCTAACAATGCGCCTGTATTCCCTGCCGAAAACATGGCATCTGCTTGCTTATCTTTAACAGCTTGTGCCGCCAATACCATGGAAGCATTTTTCTTTTGTCTAATAGATTTTACTGGTTCATCATCACTATTTATTTTTTCATCTGTATGTACAATGTCAATTCTTGTATCATCTATTAAATATTCTTTTATTTTTGTTTCATCACCATATAAAACAAAGGTAATATCTTGAAATTCTTTTGCTGCACGCATCACACCTTCAACGACTGATTGCGGCGCAAAATCGCCTCCCATTGCATCTACTGCAATTTTTTTCATGAAGCACCTCCTTTAATCACTACAACTTTATCTTATCAAAAGTCTTTTTTCTTAACAACTCATACGCATTTTTTATATAAGGATTTTGTGAATGCACAATGTCCATTGCATCTTGTCTAGCTTGATTTAATATGTGAACATCTCGAATAATATCTGCACAAGAAAAATCTGGAATACCAGATTGTTTTAATCCAAAAATATCTCCTGTTCCTCTCATTTCTAAGTCTTTTTGACTCAGATAAAAGCCATCTTGACTTTCAACCATGATTGCCATACGTTGTTTTCCTTGTTCTGTTTTAGGATTAGCAACTAAAATACAATAAGATTGTTTATCCCCTCGTCCAACACGTCCACGTAATTGGTGTAATTGTGCCAATCCAAATCTTTCTGCATCTTGAATAACCATAATTGTTGCATTAGGTACATCCACACCCACTTCAATAACGGTTGTAGAAACTAAAATGTGAATATTATTTTGTTTAAATCGTTTCATGACATCGTCTTTTTCATCAGCTTTCATTTTACCGTGCAATAAACCGACCGAATACTCATAAAAATACTCTGAAATATATTCATACATTTTTTGTGCATTTTGTACATCTTCTAATGCTTCAGACTCTTCAATTAGAGGTGTAATCATATATGCTTGGTATCCTTTATCTATTTCTCGTTTCATAAATTCAAGTACTTTTTCCATTTCCTGCTCTTTTACCCATCTTGTAATAATTTTTTGCCGTCCAGCAGGTAATTCATCAATAACGGATACATCCATTTCACCAAATAATGTCATTGAAAGTGTTCGTGGAATTGGGGTAGCCGTCATATACAGTACATTTTGAAAAATAGCTTTTTCATTTAACTTTTGTCTTTGCATCACACCAAAGCGATGCTGTTCATCAATAATAATTAAACCTAACTCATAAAACTGAATATCTTCTTGAATAAGTGCATGTGTCCCAATCAAGCAATCTAATTGACCATTCAATACATCTAATAACATTTGTTTTCTTTCTTTTACTGTCGTACTACTTGTCAATAATCCTATTTTTATCGAGGTACCTTGAAATAATGTTTGAATGGTTTTGTAATGCTGTTGTGCTAATATTTCTGTTGGCACCATAAAAGCAACCTGTTTCCCGCTAAATACACACGCTGCTATGGCAATACTTGCCACAACTGTTTTACCACTTCCAACATCTCCTTGTAGCAAACGATTCATATCAAATGGAGCAAGTAAATCTCTACAAATATCATTGCTTACTTTTTTTTGTGCATTGGTTAAAGAAAATGGAATAGTATCAATATAAGCTTTCAACTTATTTGTGTCGTATTTTAAAGAACCTGTTTTTGTTTTGTGCCTTTCGTATTTTAACAAGTTTAATTTTAGTTGGTAGAAAAACAATTCTTGATAAATCATTCTTCTTCGTGCTTCATTTGCCGATTGCTGATTTTCAGGAAAGTGCATGTTTTCAATAGCGTGCATATAATCCATAAAAGCATATTTATCCAAAATCTCATCGGGTAAGACTTCTTCAATAACATCTTTATAATCATCAAAAGACTGTTTAATCAATTTCACTAAAGTTGCTTGCTTCATTGATTTTGTTGTGTGATAAACAGCTGAAAATTCAGTATCTTGATTAGCTGTGCCGAGCAATTTCATACCTAATAATGTTTGTCTTTTTTCTTCCCACTTCCCATATATAGCAATTTCTAATCCAATTTGACATTTATCTTTTAAATAATGTTGATTAAAAAAAACAACATTTATCACTTGTGCACCTATACCTAAACGGAACGATAATCTATTCTTTCTCCCTGCATAGAAACTAACCACTGGATCTGTTAAAATCGTTCCTTTTAAACTAATTTTATCTTGATCTAACACTTCTGTTAAATCACGAATTTGAATATCTTCATAGCGAAATGGAAAATGTAAAAGTAAGTCTTCTACGGTTTCAATACCTAATTGATTTAAATCTTGCACTCTTTTGGGACCAACTGACTTTAATGTATCGACACGATCATAAATACTTTTCATACCATTCTCCTTTACTTTTTATATATCATATCAAAACAAGAAAAAAAAATCACCCAATACAAATGAAAAAAGAGGCAAATGACGTCTTTAAACATCCATTCACCTCTTTACTTATAGTCCCAATTTTTATTGGTTATTCACTTGCCAACAAGAAGTGATATACTGGTTGATCTCCTAATTGAATATCAAATTCAATATCTTCAAATTCTTGTTCTAAAACAGAAACAATTTCTTCAGCTTCTTCTTGTGTTGCGTCTTCTCCGATTAAGATTGTGACAATTTCAGTATCATCAGAAATCATTTGACGTAATGTATCAAGCGTTACTTCTTGTTTATCTTTTTGAGAAAAGACGATTTTACCGTCAATCAATCCCATAAAATCATTTTCTTTAATGTCTATGCCGTCAATTTGTGTATCACGTACCGCTATTGTAACTTGACCACTAACAACAGAAGATAAAGCATTTGTCATGTTCTCTTTATTTTCTTCTAATTGGTTTAGTGGATTAAATGCAAGTAGAGCTGTCATACCTTGTGGAATTGTTTTTGTCGGAACAACAACAGCAGGTGTATCGCTCACTTGAGCAGCTTGATCTGCTGCCATTTGGATATTTTTATTATTTGGTAGAATAATCACTTTTTCTGCATGTGCTTCTTCAATAGCTTTTAAAATATCCTCTGTACTTGGATTCATTGTTTGTCCACCATTGATAATGACTGTAGCACCCATATCTTTTAATAACGTTTGTACACCATTTCCAGCAGCAATTGCAATAATACCATATTCTGCTTTTTCAACTGGTTTTTGTTTTGTTGCTTTATTTGTTAATACATCTTCATGTTGCAAACGCATATTATCTACTTTAATTTTAATAAGTGAACCAAATTTTTGACCATAATTCATGACTTCTCCTGGTCGTTCTGTATGTACATGAACTTTAATGATTTCATCATCTGCTACAACTAATAAAGAATCTCCTAAGTCATTTAAATAATTACGGAATGTATCATAATCAAATGTATCTGTAACAGTTTCTCCTTCTCCAATACGTACCATAATTTCTGTACAGTAACCAAATTGAATATCTTTTGTATCCACTGCATGTGCAACATTAGAAAAGTTTTCATGATGCGCAACAGATGCTAAGTTCGCTGAAATACCTTTTCCAAATGATGTTGGTAATTTTTCACCTGTTAAAGATTCTAAAAATCCTTCATAAACAAATAGTAATCCTTGTCCACCACTATCGACAACACCAACTTCTTTTAAAACTGGCAATAATTCTGGTGTGTTATCTAATGATACTCTAGCACCTTCAACAATAGCACGCATAACATCAATAATATTATCTGTTGTTTTTGCTTTTTCCTCTCCTGCTTTTGCAGATTCTCTAGCAACAGTTAAAATAGTACCTTCAACTGGTTTCATTACAGCTTTATAAGCTGTTTCAACACCGTGTGTAAATCCTTGTGCAAATTGTTCAGCAGTTAAAGAGCTATATGTTTCAACCGATTTTGAAAACCCTCTAAATAATTGCGATAAAATAACACCTGAATTTCCTCGTGCTCCCATCAATAAACCTTTTGCTAAATCAACAGCTAAAGCACCTACTTCTTCTTCTTGAGATTGAGCGACACGTTGTGCTCCTGATGTAAAGGACATGTTCATATTTGTTCCAGTATCTCCGTCTGGGACAGGAAACACATTCAAAGAGTTTACTAATTCAGCATTTTCATGTAGACGTTCACAGCCTACTTGCACCATATCTTTAAATGCTTGTCCTTTTAGTTCTTTCATTTCCAATTCAAAATCCTCCTAATAGTCATGTCATTGACTTTCTCAAAAATACTAGTCCTGTACGATACGTACACCTTGTACATAAACATTTACTGAATGTACATCAATACCCAATAAATGTTTTAAATCATAGCTAACTTTAGATTGTACATTACGGCAAATTTCAGAAATTTTTGTTCCATAGTTAACAAAAATATAAACATCTACCATGACTTGATTGTCTATTTGACGAATGACCACACCACGAGAATAATTTTCTTTTTTCAAAATAACATTGATATTATCTCGAATTTGATGCTTACTTGCCATACCAACAACACCATAGTTGTCTGTAACAGCTGTTCCAACAACTGTTGCAATAACCTCCTGTGTTAAATCAATATGACCATTTTTTGTTTCGATTTTTACTGACATATAAATCCTCCTTTATCATACGATTTATAGCATATCATCTTGATAATAACATACTTTATTATCTATATCTATCTTTTTTATAGAAAAATATTAGGCTCTTCCGTTCATAGAAAGCATTCTATGAACGAAAGAGCCTTTTTTATGTATTTAAATGATGATTTTTCTCATTGTAAATATATTTTATCTTTATTTCAAACCTAATTTACGAATGAGATAAACTACTTTGCTGCAGTAAAGCGGTCGTTTGCTTTATTCCAGTCTACTAAATTCCAGTATGCATCAACATAGTCTGGACGTCTGTTTTGATAGTTTAAATAGTATGCATGTTCCCAAACATCTAAAGCTAAAATTGGTGTTTTACCTTCCATGATTGGTGAATCTTGATTCGCTGTTGATAACACTTCTAATTCTCCATTATTTAATGCCAACCATGCCCAACCAGAACCAAAACGTGTTTTAGCGGCAGTATTAAACGCTTCTTTCATTGCCTCTACACTACCAAATTTTGCTTCAATTTCTGCTTTTAATTCGCCAACTGGTTCAGTCTTAGCTGGTGTTAAAGATGTCCAAAAGAATGAATGATTAGCATGTCCACCACCATTGTTTCTGACTGCAGTTTGAATGCTTTCTGGTAATTTATCTAAATGTGCAATAATTTCTTCAACTGATTTCCCAAAAAATTCAGGTGCTTTTTCTAATGCAGCATTTAAATTTGTTACATACGCTTGATGATGTTTTTCATGATGCAAATGCATTGTCGCTGCATCGAAATGTGGCTCAAGTGCCTCATAAGCATAAGGTAATTTTGGTAATTCAAAAGTCATAATACTCCTCCTAAGGTGTGTACAAACACACGCGTTTTTTATATGTTTTTAGCATACCATACTTTCACAAACATGAAAAGGCTTTTGCTTTTGTATGACGCCATTTTTAAACATTTAAAGTTTATTATTTCACAAGCAAATCACTTGTTTTTTTCTATTCTTTTCATCTATATTTACGTCGTGCGAAATGCACAAATACAGTTTCAAAATATTTGGACTATTTTGGAGGAATCATTATGTCAAAAGAAATTCGTGTACTATTGTATTATCAATATGTACCAATCGAAAATGCAGAACAATTTGCAAAAGAACATCTTGCATTTTGTAAAGAAATTGGTATTAAAGGTCGTATTTTAATTGCCAATGAAGGTATCAATGGTACTTGTTCAGGAACCATTGAACAAACACAACAATACATGGATCACATGCACAAAGATCCAAGATTTGCCAATATGGTATTCAAAATTGATGAAGAAAATAATATGGCATTCCGTAAAATTTTTGTGAGATATCGTCCAGAACTCGTTAATTTAGGTTTAGAAGAGGATGTTAATCCTTTAGAATTAACAGGACAATATTTATCCCCACAAGAATTTAGAGAAGCTCTGCTAGATGAGGATACAATCGTTTTAGATACACGTAATGACTATGAATATGATTTAGGTCATTTTAGAGGTTCTGTTCGTCCTGATATACGTAATTTTAGAGAATTACCTCAATGGGTATTAGACAACAAAGAAAAATTTATGGAAAAACGTTTAGTTGTATATTGCACAGGTGGTATCCGCTGTGAAAAATTCTCTGGCTGGTTAGTACGTGAAGGATTTAAAGATGTTGGGCAATTACACGGCGGTATCGCAACTTATGGAAAAGATCCAGAAGTACGTGGTGATTTATGGGACGGAAAAATGTATGTATTTGATGACCGTATCGCTGTAGATATCAATCAAAATGAACATATTGTCGTTGGTCGTGACTGGTTTGACAACACACCTTGCGAACGTTATGTCAACTGTGCTAACCCTCGTTGTAATCGTCAAATTCTATGTTCAGTTGAAAATGAAGAAAAATATTTAAAGAGCTGTTCACACGAATGCCGTATTCATCCAGAAAATCTTTACGTCAAACGTCATGAGCTAACACGTGATGAATTAGAACAACGTCTACAAAAAATTGGTGAAACATTAGCAACAAATGCATAAATAAGAAGTTAACCTAAAAACAAAGGTTTTACTTCTTAAATAAAAAAGACTTGAAATCAACATTTTTAATGAGTTGGTTTCAAGTCTTTTTGAGTAATTTCGCTTCTTAATAGAGTAGTTCTTATGATCAAATATGCTCTAAAATTGTTTATTTAATCCGTTTTTGGTATAATGAAATCGTTTATGAAGTGAAAAAGGAGTCTTATCATGCCAATACAATACCCTGCGGGTACTGTTTTATCTACTAAAACATCTCAAAATAATATCATACACGGCAAACGGGGCATGATTTTTGAGGAACAAATCAATCAGTCGAATCTTTACTATTTACAAAAGAAAATTGCAGTGATTCATAAAAAGCCAACACCTGTTCAAGTTGTAAAAGTAGACTACCCCAAACGTAGTGCTGCTAAAATAACAGAAGCCTACTTCCGTCATGCTTCAACAACAGATTATAATGGTGTGTACCAAGGTTTTTATATTGATTTTGAAGCAAAAGAAACGAAAAATAAAACGTCTTTTCCTCTGACAAATTTTCATGAGCATCAAGTACAACACATGGAGCAATGTCTTGAACAACAAGGAATAACGTTTGTTCTTTTTAAATTTTCTTTCCATAATCGTGTCTTTTTATTAAAGGCTCAACACTTTATTCAATTTTGGAGAGAAAAACATAAAGATGGCAAGCGTCAATCAATCCCCTTGTCATATATTGAAAAGTATGGCTATGAAATTCATATAGGCATGTATCCTATTATTCCTTATTTAGATATTGTAAAGCATTTGATTGATACAAACAATAAATTTTAATAGTGTTATATAGGAGGCTATTTTATTTATGGTAAAAACACAAACACGTTCTAGTAAGCCTGTTAACAAAAAGAAAAAGAAACCCAAAACAAAAAAAGGACTTGGCAAAAAAATTTTATTAAGTTTTTTAGCGATACTATCCATTCTTTTTCTAATTGTTGTGAGTGTGACAGCTTACTTCATATCAACAGCACCGAGTATTACACAAGAAGCTTTAATCGGGACAATCCCGTCTACGATTTATGATAAAAACGGTGAGATTATTACAAAACTTGGAGGAAACGATCGTATTTTGATTGATCCAAGTGATATTCCTGAAAATGTCGCAGATGCTGTTCTATCTATTGAGGATAAACGTTTTTACGATCACAATGGTGTTGATTTTGTTCGTATTGGCGGTGCCTTTATTACAAACTTAGCAAAAGGAAGACTTTCTCAAGGTGGTAGTACAATTACGCAACAACTTATCAAACTATCCGCTTTTTCAACGTCAAAAGAAGATCAAACCATTAAGCGAAAAATTCAAGAAGCATGGTTAGCCATTCAAGCAGAAAAGCAATACACTAAAGAAGATATTTTAGCTTTATATTTAAATAAGGTGTATTTAGCAAATAATATTTATGGATTCGGTACGGCAGCACAATATTATTTCGGAAAAGATGTCAATAAATTAGATATTGCCGAAGCTGCTTTATTAGCAGGTATGGTTCAAGCACCAAATCACTATGATCCATATGTCAATCCAGAAGCTGCTTTACAAAGAAGAAATACTGTTTTAGGTACAATGCTATCAAATCAAAAAATCACGCAAGAAGAATTTAATATCGCATCTGCTTTACCTATTACTTATAATTTAGTCGATCATAAAAATGATAAATCAGCGGCAGAATTATCTATTGATTCTTATGTGCAAGCTGTTGCTGCTGAAATTTCAGAGAAAACCTCTTTAAATCCATATACAGATGGTCTATCTATTTATACAAACCTAGATATGAATGTCCAAAATAAATTGTTAGATATTTTAAATACAACAAATTACATTGACTGGGCAAATAATGATGTCCAAGCTGCCGTGACAGTTGTTGACCCAAATAATGGGGCTATTGTGGCTATGGTGGGAGGTCGAAATATCAATGTCCAATTAGGTTTAAATCGTGCAACAGTTGCTTCTAGAAGTGTTGGATCAACATCAAAACCTTTAGTCGATTACGGTCCTGCATTTGAATATAAAGACTACTCAACTGGTCAGTCTGTTTCAGATTCACCAATCAATTATTCAGACGGAACACCTTTATATAACTGGGATTTCCGTTATTTTGGATCAACGTCTATCCGAACAGCACTTGCTGCTTCACGAAACACTCCTGCTCTACGTACATTACGAGATGTCGGTTTAGATAACGCTTATGCATTCTTGTCTAAATTAAAAATAGATGTTACAAATAATGGTGTGCCTGGATTAGTAGAATCAAATGCTATTGGTTTTGAGGCAAGCCCTTTACAAATGGCGGCCGCTTATAGTGCCTTTGCAAATGGTGGTACTTACTACAAACCATTTACAATCAATAAAATTATTACACGTTCTGGAGAAGAAGCAAGTTATATTGGCGAAGGGACACGTGCCATGAAAGACTCCACAGCTTACATGATTACAGATATTTTAAGAGGTGTACCAACAACTTATGCCACAAGTGCAGACATTCCTTATTTATATCATGCTGGAAAATCAGGAACAACGAATTATACAGAAGATCAATTAGCTACTGTGACAGGTGGTAAAACCGTTCCATTTGCAGCACCAGATGCGTGGTATGTTGGCTACACAAAACGATACGTTGTATCAACTTGGGTAGGATACGATACCCCAAATGAACTCAATCATTATTTAGATCAAACTGAATCAACCTATGCACAGTTAATTTATAAATACATTATGTCTTACTTAGCACAAAATGGTGATAATACACCTTGGGAAAAACCAGATAGCGTTGAACGTTACGGATCAGAGCTATATTTAAAAGGAAAACGTCCTGTTTATACAGAAATTGAAAGAGATGTAACCACACGACGTAGAGATGAAGATTCTGACGATGATAAAGAAAAAACAACAATTAGTTTTACAACAAAAAGTTTTTCATTCTCATCACGTGAAGCTACAACACGTGAAACAACGACTAAAAAAGAGGAAGATAATTAAAACAAAGAGCTTTATATCAACTACTTTTAATAGTTGATATAAAGCTCTTTACTATTTAAATAAAGTTCATTATAGGCATCGCTATTCAATCTTATTTAGCTCTCCGCCAACACCATTTGACGAAGAGCCTAATTTTTTTGTATAATAATCTATGAGAAATACCTCCTTGTTTAATTGTGGTGATTTAATCATACAGGTATTTCTCTTTTTTTGTCCACTTTTATATACAAAATCGTGTTGGTGGATTATTCCCACTAACACGATTAGTCTTTTATTTTTTAGGTTGCATTTGCATTGCTTCTTGTTTTAATTTTTGTACTTCGTATTTCTTTAGTGGTCGCCACTGTCCGACACCTAAATGATCAAGTGTTAAAGAACCATATTTTTCACGTCTTAATTTCATGACAGGTGTACCAATTGCCATAAACATTTTTTTCACTTGATGATTCCAACCCTCGTGAATGGTTAATTCAATGGTTGCTGTTTGCTTATCTGTATCTCCAGATAATAATTTTACTTTTGCAGGAGCTGTTTTTTTCCCATCAATTTTAATACCGTATTTCAGTTTTTTTAGTTGCTGTTCAGTAGGTATACCTTTTACTTTTGCAATATATGTTTTTTCCACATGATATTTTGGGTGCATGAGCAAATTAGCAAATTCTCCATCATTTGTTAACAATAATAATCCTGTTGTATCATAATCCAATCGCCCAATAGGATAAATTCTTTCTTGCAATCCTTGAAAATAATCTGTTACAACTGCTCTTCCTTTATCATCTGATACAGCTGAAATAACACGTTGTGGTTTATTAAATAAATAATAAACAGGTTCTTCTTTATAAAGCGGTACACCGTCTACTTCAATTTTATCACTTGTACTTACTTTATAGCCTAATTCCGTCACAAGTTTTCCATTTACTTGAACATGACCACTTATAATCAATTCTTCACATTTTCTTCTTGATGCCACCCCTGCATGCGCCATCACTTTTTGCAAACGTTCCACTAGTTTTCTCCTTATTCTGTAGCATCTTCTATTTTTACATCATTTGTTTGATACTCTTTTTTATAACGCTCTTCAAACAAATCTTGTAGCGTATTTTCTTGAATCATTTCTAATTGATCTAAATCAGGTAATTCTGACATATCCGTAATACCAAAATAATTCATAAAATAATCTGTTGTCCCATACAAAATAGGCTTTCCTGGACTATTTTCTCTTCCTTTAGATTCAATTAAATCTCTCATTTGTAATTTTTGTAGAGCACCTGTTGATTGTACACCTCTAATTTGATCAATTTGTGCACGTGTTAAAGGTTGTTTGTATGCGATAATAGCTAATGTTTCGAGCGCTGCCTGAGATAATTTAGTGGCAAAAGGAGAAACTGCATATTCTTTTATTACTTCTGAATATATTCCCTTTGTCACTATTTGATAACGATTGGCAAAAGAAACTAATGCCAGTCCGCATTGTTCATCATCATGGTATTTTTTTTGTAAAGTTTCCAGCAATACTGTAACGTCGGAAGTTTGTATATGTAATAAGTCGCTCAATTCTAATAGTGTTAGGCCTGCATCACCTGATACAAATAACAAACTTTCAACTGCACCTATTTGATTACTCATTTTCTTCTCCTTTATAATCATACCATTCTTCTTGTTGAATATTTTCTCCTGCATATAAATAAATCATATCATGTAATGTACCTTGTTTAAAATACACACGTTTTTCTTTTGCTAACTCTAACATAGCTAGAAATGTTGCTATTAAAGACTGTTTTGAGTCAATAAAATCGATAATCGGTACTTCTCTACTTGTTTTGGATAATGTGTCAACTATGCGTAACATTGTTTCTTCAACAGATACTTGATCCATTTCGATTCTTGCATGTAATGGTTGTTTTTGAAGCTGTTTTTGAAACATCTTTTGAAAAGCACGAATCATATCATCAAGACTAACTTCTCCCTCTTTTAATGGGATATTTTCTTGTAGTAGTTCTAAATTAGTAGGTTCCTTTGCAAAAAATTGTCCTCGTTCGTCTTCTTTTTCACGCAAGGCACTTGCAACTTCTTTGAATTGTTGGTATTCAATCAATTGTCTAATTAACTCATCTTGTAAATCTTCTTCGTACTCTTCTGTTTCAATCTCTATTGTATCAACTCGTGGTAATAACAATCTACTTTTAATTTCTAAAAGCGTAGCCGCCATAACCAAATACTCTCCAGCAATATCTAACTGTAAATATGTCATTGAACGAATAAATTGTAAATATTGATCAACAATAATCAGCATTGGAACTTCTTGAATATCCATTTTTGTTTCTTTAATCAAATGTAATAACAAATCTAAAGGACCTTCAAAATCATCTAATTTTATCAATAATTCTTGATTATTTTCCATTTATAACTCCTAAAAACATCAATACATAGGCAAATGTTCTCATTTTTATTGATATACAATAAAAATGAGAACATTTAGCTTAAGCTAATTCTAACGTTTTTTTGACTAAGTCTTTAAATAAGTGTTTAACTTTTTGAGTAACCTCTACAACCTCTTCATGACTTAATGCATTACCACTCATGCCTGCTGCTAAGTTAGTAATACAAGAAATCCCCATAACTTTCATACCTGCATGACGTGCTACAATCGCTTCTGGAACAGTAGACATACCAATTGCATCTGTTCCTAATAGTCTAAACATTCTAATTTCAGCAGGTGTTTCATAAGAAGGACCTGAGTACCATGTATATACGCCTTCTTTTAAATCCACACCTACTTCTTTAGCAGCTTGACGAATAATCGTTTGATACTCTGGTGTATATACTTTTGTCATATCTGGGAAACGTGGACCGATTTCCTCATCATTTGCACCAATCAATGGATTTGGTCCAGCATAGTTAATATGATCTGTAATCATCATCAAAGTACCTGGTTTAAATGTTTCATTAACACCACCTGCTGCATTTGTTAAGAAAACAGAATCTATACCTAATGCTTTGAACACACGAATTGGGAATGTAATAGCATCTAATGCATAGCCTTCATAATAGTGGAAACGTCCTTTCATAACTAGAACTTTTTTTCCACTTAATTCACCATAAACCAATTCATTAGAATGACCTGCAACAGTTGATACAGGAAAATGAGGAATTGTTGAATATTCAACAATAATTGGATTTTGAATTTCTTCTGCTAATTCACCTAAACCAGATCCTAGTATTAAAGCAAATTGTGGCTTTTCAATACCTTGCTTCTTTAAATAATCTGTTGCTTGTGCAATTTTTTCTTTATATGTCATTTTTTTATAAATCTCCTTTATACTAACTCTGATAAGAAACTTTTTCCATTTTCTGTTTGTTTAACTGAAAAATTATTAGAAATAGTTGCTGCAATATCAGCAAAATGTCCACCTGCTGACAAAGCTCCCGTTTTTTCAAAAGCTTTCGAATACACCATTAAAGGTACATATTCACGTGTATGATCTGTTCCTTTATAAGTTGGATCATTTCCATGATCTGCCGTAATCATCAATAAATCATCATCATCCATTTTTTCGTAAATTTCAGGCAAGCGTTTGTCAAAAGCTTCTAAAGCTTGTCCGTACCCTATCACATCACGTCTATGTCCATAAACAGCATCAAAATCGACCAAATTCAAGAAACTCAATCCAGTAAAATCTGTTTCTAAAACTTCAAGTAATTTGTCAACACCATCCATATTATCTTTTGTACGAATAGCTTTTGTAATACCCGCACCATTGAAAATATCATTGATTTTACCAATAGCAATACAATCATAGTGAGATTGTTCTAAAAAGTTTAATGTTGTTTCACCAAAAGGACTTAATGCATAATCATGGCGGTTACTTGTACGTTTAAAGTTTCCTGGTTCTCCAATATAAGGGCGAGCAATAATACGTCCTACCATATAAGGTTCATCTAATGTAATGCTACGTACATATTCACAAATGCTATATAATTCTTCTAATGGAATAATCTCTTCATGTGCTGCAATTTGTAAAACAGGATCTGCAGAAGTATAAATAATTAAAGCTCCTGTTTCCATTTGTTCTTGTCCATAATCATCAATCACGGCTGTTCCACTATACGGTAAGTTACAAATAACTTTCCGACCAGTGTGTTCTTCAATTTGTTGAAGAAGTTCTTGTGGAAAACCATTTGGGAAAACTCTAAATGGCTTATCAATATTTAGTCCCATAATTTCCCAATGACCAGTCATTGTGTCTTTTCCAACAGATTCTTCTTGTAATTTTGTATAATATCCCATTGTTTCAATATCATTTGGTATATTTTTTAAAGATTCTATTTTTCCTAGACCTAATTTTGCCATATTTGGTAAATGAAGCTCCATATTGTCCGTAATATGTCCTAATGTATGAGAATTTACATCATCAAATTTATCAGCATCTGGTGCTTCTCCAATTCCTACTGAATCCATTACGATTAAATGTATACGTTTAAATTTCATTTTTATTCCTCGCTCCTATTTTTTTGCATGTGGATGTGCTAGTGTATAGTCATCCGTCACTTTATTCATATCAATATGTGTGTAAATTTGTGTTGTTTCTAAATGTTCATGCCCTAATAATTCTTGTATCATTCTTAAATCCATGCCATTTGCCAATAAATGCGTTGCCACAGAATGCCTAATAGTATGTGGAGTGACATGCTTATCGACTCCACTTTCTTGAACGATTTCTTTCAATCGTTTCCAAATACCTTGCCTTGTAAATGGTTTACCTCTACGATTTAAAAAAACGTAAGCACTTAGATTATCTTTATCATAAACAGGTCTAACTAAATTATAGTACATATTTAAATAATGTAGTGCCTCTTCGCCTAATAGTGTAATTCGCTCTTTATTTCCTTTTCCGATAACATTTACTGTTGCTGCTTCTCTATGCACTTGGGATAGTTTTAAATCGCATAATTCGGATACACGTAATCCAGTGGCATACATCACTTCTAAAATCGCTCTATCTCGGATACCTTGCAAGGTATTTAAATCAGGAACAGCTAAAATATCGTCTATATCATCTTCTGTTAGTACACGGGGTAACTGCTTTCTTTTTTTAGGTAAAGAAATTTTTTCCATTGGATTTGTTTCAACAATCTGCTGGTGTTTTAAATATTTATGAAAACTTCTTAAAGCTGATATTTTACGACTAATCGTAGTTGCTTCTTTACCTTCGTCATAAAGTAAAGAAACATAGTGTCGAATATGATCTGCACTAATATTTTCCCAATGTACAATACGATATATCTCTATTAAAAAATTAGCATAGTGTATTAAATCCAATTCATAATTGATACAACTATTTTCTGAAGCTCCCTCTCTTGAGAAGTCAATGATATATTCTTTTATTATTCGTTTATCTAAACTCATCATATACTTATTTCACTAATCGAATATAGCCATCTTTTTGTTCAATCATACGACGCTTCAACAAATTACCTACGGCACGTTTAAACTGACCCTTGCTAATCCCAAAGTATTGTTTTATATCATCTGGATCGCTTTTATCCCAAAATGGAAGACTTCCATCTTTTGATTTGTTTAAAAATGCCAATAACATTTCCGCGTCATCTCCAATAGCTTCATGTGCACGTCGTCTTAGAGATAGATTTAAAATACCATCTGGTCTAACACCAATTACTCGTCCAGATAATTGTTCACCCAATCTAGGCTCATCAACGCGTTCGCTTGGATGAATAAATCCAATATAGTAATCATCTGTTAAAACGTATGTACCAACTAATTTTAAGCGAAAAGCCGTTGCTGTAATATCTTTATTTTTATCTGTTTCTTTTCCTTTTTTAGCAACAGATCTAAAAATATGTTCGTCTGCTAAAATACCCCATAAACGCTCTTTTTTATCTACTCTTAAACTAATCATCAATCGATCGTTTTTCTTTGGCCATAACTCTTTCATTTGCGGTAAATCATCTAAAGAAACGACAATTTCTTTATCAGGTAATCCTATATCAACGAACACTCCTAAATCTTTTCTAACTTGCGTTACTGTCGCCCATGCGTACTTCCCTTGCTGGACTTTTGGAATATTCGTTGTTAACCTTTTTTTATGTTGACTAGATTCATAAACAAAGCCTTTTACTGTATCTCCAATGGATAGCGACTCATCTTCTTGTTTATCCATCGCAAACGTCACACCGTCTTTTTGAATAAAATAAAAATCGTTATTTTCATCTGTGACCATGCCTGTTATGACTGTTCCATATAATGTATTCATACTATTCCTCCATATTCACCTATATTATTTTAACATAATCATGAAATAAAAAATAGTATCACTCTTTAGATGACGGTTCAGTTTTTTGTTTTAATGTAATTTCTTGATAAATTTGTTTCCCATTTTTTAACACACAAGTCAGTAATAGTATGTCTTCCTCTTTTTTATCAATATAAACGGTTCCAGTATTAAAGATAATCGCCTTCTTTTTTATATTTTTATCCATATCTTTACAAACAATATGTATCATCATTTTCGCCAAACGATTTTCTCGTTCACTATATAGCATAGCTATTTTATCGTGATAAGTCATTTGAAGATATAGTAAACTCGTTATCATAAAAAGACATAAAGTCATCACAGTCACAAAAATACTAGCTTGTTTATTTTTGAATAATATATAGAATATTCGCTTCATAATAATCTCCATTTTGAAAAAATACACGAATGTGATAATAGTCTTTTTGCTTATTGACATACCATTTTTGCACATTGAATAGCAAGGGTTCATATCCACCTTTATCAGTTGTACGTCTTAGAATGTTATGATACTGTTCATATCGAATTGTTTTCTTATCTATTTGTGTGAAAAGTACATTTGTATCATGTTTGATATATTGTTCTTTGGACAAACAGTATTCTAAATAGTTTTTGAATTGAATAAAGGCTGTTTCATGATGTTGTCGTATATAGCCATGATATTTTGTTATCATTGGTTGAGTAGAAAGAAGTAATATCGTTATAACACAAAAAACAAATAATGACACTACTGTTTCCAATAATGTAAATCCCTTTTTATTTTTTAAAAACTGATAATATTTGTTTATTATCATAATAAATAACTCCGCCATTCACATCATTATCAATACGCCCTTTTCCTTGATTAATTGTTCCTGTTTGCTCTGAGATTATGCGATTATCCAATAAATCATAAAGATGGTTAATGTCTATTTGGGTCTGTTCAAATACAAATTGTTGTATCATACAAAAGCTCATTAAAAGAATAAAACTCGACAATAGAAAAAAAGATAAGACACATTCAAACAAAATGCTCGCTCTAATATCGCTTAATTTTCTCAAGATAACATACCCCTCTTCCAAATTGTACATGTAAAATATATGTATACGTTTCTGTGTACGATGTGAATGTATCATATCTTTTTAACGTTCCCGTATCTTTTGAAAAACAATATGCATGTGTCATGCCTGAAAGTACACGAGGTACTTTCAAAGATTTGTCCAATGCTAAATTTGTATACACTTCATGCGTTTTCATGTTTACTGTTATGATACTATCTTGATGTGTCACAATCGATTGATGTTGTGCATAAAGTAATTTTTCTCCAATTGTAAAGTAAAGTGCAAAAAAACAGATAATTACTTTCTCTTTTGCGGGGTTAATAACCAAACAATAAAAACAAAGGTTTTCTAGTCAAGGCGAAAAACAAAGTGTGCCTTGACGGGAAAC